>JASJDX010000038.1 GCA_030064975.1 Pleurocapsa sp. MO_192.B19 | reverse complement strand
ATACCTACTTATAACAGTGAAAATTATATTGCTCAAGCTTTAGAATCTGTTTTTGCGCAAACTTATCACAATTTTGAGATTATTTTAGTAGATGATGCTTCTACTGATTCAACTCTTGACATTGCTCGTAGTTTTAATGACAAAAGACTCCAAATTATTGAGAATTATCAAAATAAAGGTGTAAGTAACGCACGCAATTGTGGAATAAAAAAAGCAAAGGGTGATTGGATTGCACTTCTGGATTCTGATGATTGGTACGTACCAGAACGCTTAGAAAGCCTTCTGAAAGTTACATTAGAGCAAGATGCAGATCTGGTTGCAGATGATTTATTTTTGATTGGTGAACAAGACAAACTACCTTGGAGTACTTTGTTGCAAGAAAATCAGCAAGGTAAATACTATGTTGATTTAATTGACCCTATTAGATTTGTGATGACGGATCGACCTTCTCTAATGAATTCTCAACAAACCTGGAGTTTGGGCTATGTTAAACCCTTGATGAAACGGAGATTTTTGCTCGAACACAATATTGAGTATAACGAATCAATTGATGTCGGGGAAGATTTTGTACTTTATTTAGAATGTTTGATCAATAAAGCACGTTTTTTGCTGGTATCTCGACCTTATTATTACTATAGAACTCGTGACTTGTCTCTTTCTACCAGAAAACCAACTAAGTATTTAGCTGAGTCTTGCAAAATAACTAAAAGCTTTATTGATAGCGAGAAAGTTGCTGGAACAGATTCAGAATTGCTAAAAGCTATGTACCAAAATCTCGAAATATTTGAAAAAAAGCTAGCTTACTATCGTGCTGTAGAATACATTCAAGATCAGAAATTTATCAATGTCTTGAGCCAAATATTAAAAACTCCCTATATTTTGATTTATTTGATTAACAAACTAATAACTATTTTGCAAAATACAATTTTGGCTATTTGGCCTCAGAAAAAAACTGAATGTGTCAGTATAGCTTTTGATTCATTGCAGTTAGAGGCAGGGCTTCAAAGATATTTTGATGGTGCTAGAAATAAACAGCTTGTAAGAAAAGAAGAAAACTATAAAACTAAAGCCCAATAGTAATTAGATATAAATTCTCATTTTAATAGTCTTCAGATTATGGCGAAAAGCACAACTAATATACTCAAGATATTTGAATTAATTTTTACAATAGGCTCTTTAATTCATATATCTCAGGCTATTACCCCTTTAATTTTAACCAAAGGAGCGAATGAGGGGGATGGTGTGAGCATTACTAGTCTCGATCTTTCTCTTAATGCCAAAATATCACTCTTGGTTTATTTCCTGACCTTTGTTCTGTTGGCCATGCGCTGGAGGAGAGTATTGGCGACAATTTCCAGCAACAAATTCCTGTGGATACTAATTGGAATTGTCTGTTTTTCTTACTTTTGGTCTATCAACCCAGAACAAAGCTTCAGGTTTAGTATTTATGCCCTTGGTACTACTGGTTTTGGACTATATTTGGCAACTCGCTATACCCTAAGAGAGCAATTGGAATTGCTTGCTTGGACTTATGGCTTATTACTAATTTTGAGCATTTTATTTGCAGTCGCTATACCTAAGTATGGGTTGATGAGCGGAGTTCATGAGGGTGCATTGAGAGGCGTGTTCACTCATAAAAACCAGTTTGGTGCTTTTATGGCTCCTGGAGGGGTTATCTTTTGGTTAAATGCTCTTCAGGGACAAAAATATAATTGGATTTACTGGTGTTTACTACTTATGAGCTGCGCCACAATGGTAATGTCTCAATCTACAACTGCTTTAGGTACTTTTGTCCTAATGCTGATGCTTTGTCTAGTTTATCGTATTTTTCGTTGGCGATATGAAGTCATGGTTTCAGCGGTATTAGCTGTGACGATTGTTGGCATTGCCAGTCTAATCTGGATTGCTGGATATGTGGGTTCAGATTCTTTATTTAGTTCTGTCGGAAAAGATGCGACTTTATCGGGTAGAACATTTATTTGGAAAGCTGTTTGGGATCAAATTCAGTTGCGCCCTTGGTTGGGTTATGGATTAGCTGCATTTTGGAATGGTTTTAGTGGTCCTTCTGGCTATGTACAATTAGCAGTAAGAATACCTGTTATTTATTCTCACAATGGATTTTTAGATCTCTGGCTTTCTGTCGGATTAGTTGGTTTAGCTGTTTTTGTAGCGGGTTTTCTAAGTACTACACTACAGTCTCTGGCTTTATTAAGAAAAACTAATGACCCTGAAGGATTCTGGCCTCTTCTATTATTGACATACATTTTATTGTCAAATCTAACTGAAGGAACACTCTCTAATCTGGGTAGCTCTTTTTGGGCAATTTATACGGCAATATCCTATTCTTTAGTCATAGCAAAAAATAATAATTACGTGATTTCTGAATAATTTGATTTTGAATGTTCAGGAAATAAAATAAAAATTATGAATCTAGCGCAGATTAGGTTAAAAGCAACAAATCTATTTCAAAGTAGTTTGGCACGGGATACATTATGGATGGTGTTGTCTAAACTATTTAACGTAGTAATGCAAGCAGGATATTTTATCGTCGTTGCTCGCTTACTAGGAAAAGAGAATTATGGTTCTTTTATCGTAATCACTGCATCTGCAGCAATTGTTTTTCCTTTTCTTGCTTTCGGTAGCGAACATGTATTAGTAAAAAATGTGGCGACTAATAGAGCTTCCTTTCGGACATATTGGGGTAATACTTTAGTTTTATTGACCTCTAATGGATTCGCTTTAACTATTATTTTATTGTTGCTTTCTCCTATAATCTTTCCAGGCAATATTGCCTGGGGGACAATACTTTTAATTTTGTTGGCAGATTTGATCTGTTTGGGGCTGTTGGATATCAGCTACAAAGCTTTGATAGCTTGTGATTTGGTAAAAAAGACAGCACAACTGGGAATATTCAGTACCTGTGGCAAATTTTTAGCCGCCTTATCTTTGTATGTGTTTATTCCTCGACCAAGTATTGCTACTTGGGGTTACTTGTATCTTACCACTTCTGTAATTACCGCCATGATCGCCATTGTATTAGTTAATAAGATGCTTGGCTACCCTCGTCCTGTATGGTCCGATTTGAAATCTAACATTGGACAAGGATTATATTTTTCTATCAGTGCTTCGGCTAATAACATTAATGCGGGCTTAGATAAATCCATGTTAGGTAAATTATCGAATGTTGCCGCAGCTGGGATCTATGGTTCTGCTTATCGTTTTATTGATGTCGGGAATGTTTTTTTAGCAGCTCTGTCTGGAGCTACTTACACTAGATTTTTTCAGCACGGTACGGTAGGAATCAAAGGCAGTTTAGGCTTTGCTAGACGCTTGTTTCCGATAATGACACTTTATGCGATCGCTAGCATTATTGGCTACTGGATTTTTGCTCCATTTATTCCAGCAATTTTAGGAGAAGAATTTCGCGAAGCGATTGGAGCTTTGTTATGGTTATCTCCCCTACCTGCGATCGCAGCTTTTCAATATCTTGCAGCAGATACTTTGACTGGATCAGGACATCAAAAAGCTCGTAGCATAGTACAAGCAGTAGCCGCAATTATCAATATTGTGTTAAACATATTGCTGATTCCGCGATTTTCTTGGCAAGGTGCGGCTTGGGCAACCCTAATTGCAGATTCTTTAAGATTAGTTTGTTTATGGTTAATAGTTTTTTTGTTGTATCGTCGCGCTCATAAGTAGTTTTTTTATTTATGCAAATAATATAAAATACCTTTTCATTTGATTGGCGATATAGAGATCGTAGTGATCATCAGAATACACATGATGTGCTATCTTTGCCAAAATTATCTAAGTAATTAATGCTAAAAGTTGACGTTTTACATGAATATACAGATACTATAATAATGTAATAAATTAACATTCAATCAAGAGAATGGTTCTTATTAAATTTTAAACATGATTGTTATCAATTTAATCTATAAAACAAAAAAATATTGATGCTAAATGACTATAATATAACTTAAAGTCACATTATGCTTTTTAATTCTTTTGAGTTTATTTTCCTATTTCTACCTATTACTCTGGTAGCATTTTTTTTGATAGGTAAGAGAGTAAAACAAGTTAAACAGCAACTGCCCATATTGTGGCTAGTATTTGCCTCTTTATTTTTTTATGGTAGGTGGAAGCCACTCAATTTACCTTTAATTATTATGTCTATCCTCGTCAATTACGGATTAGGATATTTTTTAGGTAACATACTAGAAAAAACAATAGCTAAGAAAGCGGCAGTTACTTTAGGTGTTATTTTCAATTTGGGATTAATTTGTTACTTTAAATATGCTAATTTTTTAATCAACAATGTAAATCATTTAATTGGTACTAATTTTAATTTACCCTCTGTGGTGATTCCTCTAGCAATTTCTTTTTTTACTTTTCAACAGATCGCCTACTTGATTGATTCCTACAAAGGAGAAACTAAAGAATATAGCATTATAAAATATATGTTGTTTGTTTGCTTTTTTCCTCAATTAATTGCAGGGCCAATTGTTCACCACAAAGAAGTTTTACCACAGTTTGAGAAAGCATCTACTTATAGTTTTAAGAAAAGAACTTTAGCTATCGGTTTGACTGTTTTTGTGGCTGGCTTATTTAAAAAAGTAATATTTGCCGATCGCATTGCAGAATATTCTAATTTAGCTTTTGCTGCTGCTTCTCAAGGAATTGATTTGACCTTTTCCGAGTCTTGGGTGGGAGCATTAGGCTATACTTTACAACTTTATTTTGATTTTTCAGGCTATTCTGATATGGCGGTTGGGGCAGCATATATGTTTGGTATTAAATTACCATTGAATTTTAATTCACCTTATAAAGCAATCAGTATTGTTGATTTTTGGCGGAGATGGCATATTACCCTCTCTCATTTTTTACGAGACTATTTATACATTCCCTTGGGCGGTAGTAGAAAAGGAGAAATAAGACGCTACTCTAATTTGCTCATTACAATGTTGCTGGGGGGTTTGTGGCACGGTGCAGGCTGGACTTTTATTTTTTGGGGTGGCTTACACGGAATTTATTTAGTTATCAATCATTTATATCGTTCTATACGTAAAGCTTTAGGTCATAATTTAAGAAATGATGGTTGGTTACTTCGTGGCATGGGATGGTTAGCCACTTTCATTGCTGTAGTAATTTCTTGGGTGTTTTTTCGTGCCAATAGTTTTAAAACTGCGACTTCTATACTTCAGTCTATGTTTGGCTTAAATGGTATACAGTTACCTGTTTTTTTAGAACCTTATTTGGGGTTTTTAAGAAACCTGGAAATAGGGTTTTTAGGATTTACTGTTAACGTAGGCATTAGTCAAAAATATGCAACTTTTGGTATCGTAATGTTGTTATTAATTGCGTGGTTTACTCCCAATACTCAACAATGGATGGGGATTTATAACCCAACTTTGACTGAGCCAGTTAATTACAATCAACCACAGTGGCAAACGAAATTTTGGCAATCTTTATCCTGGAGACCAAATAAAATTTGGACAATAATTGTTGCAGGATTAACATCAATTTGTCTACTTTGTTTTTCTAGAGTTAGCGAATTTTTATATTTCCAATTTTAATTCTCAAAATATATACTAAAAAATAAGAAATAAATTTTAAGAGCGCAGCTGCGGAATTTTTCCAATTCAGTAAACATAAATTCCTCGATATGTTAGTCACCAAAGTTGACCAAAAAGATGAAAATTCAGGATTTAGCTTTAGGCTTTATGGGCTGGTAGTTTCTTTACTATTAGGTTCTGTTGCCGCGATTAATTGGTTGATCGATCCTCTATGGTACAGCCATGGAAATATTTTAACTGGCAAAAATTTCACTTTTAATGAGAGAATCACTAAAACTAATTTGTTTTTGAGAACTAAAGATGAAATTAACTATGACTGTGTAATTCTTGGTAGTTCTAGAGTTATCGCATTAAGACCATCTAATTTCGCAGAGAATAAATGTTTTAACTATGCTCTTAAAGGTGGAGAAATACCTGACTTTGTTAATTATGCTAATTTTTTGAAAAACCAAGGTTTAGATCCTAAGATAGTATATATAGGCGTAGATGGTCTAAATTTTGTTGAACAAGAAAGGACAGATCAAGAGCCACTAACTGTCGAAAACCTTAGGACAAAGTCTCCTCTAGAAGCTTATTTATCGGCTGATGTCTTGCTATTTTCAGCTATGACCTTGGTGGGAATTAGTCCCGATCCTGGTAATTATTATGATCAAAATTTTGAAGCTGTGGATTTTGCTCATCCTCCAGTTTATACACCAGAATTTTATAAACCTCTCCCCCCACAGAAATGCGATCTGTCTTCTGTAGAGGCTTTTGCTAATCTCAGAAAGCTTTTTCCCAAGGCAAAATTTGTTGGTTATGTACCACCACGATCTGCCTGGAGTATGATTAACGATACTTATGGCAGAGATTTAATGGACTGTTATTTACTGGGATTTCACCAGCTGTCTCAAAGGTATGATGTAATGTATGATTTTTCTGCTCCTTCAGAAATAACTAAAAATCCTGCTCATACTTTTGATGGAAGTCATTATTCAGTCACAGTTAATAATAAGATAGCCGAGATTTTGCAGGGAAAATCGGCTGAGGGTGATTTTGGAATCAGGGTAGATCGGTATGAATTTGAAGAGTATCGAAATATTTATCGACAAAAACTACGTAACTTTTTAAAGGAAAATAATCAGTTAAAACGTTGGAATAAAGAGAATTAATTGATAAATTGGCATTTTTAATTTCATGGTTAATTTTTTAGGATTTTTTACTGTAATTCTAATCTACGTGAGTTCGATGAGTCCAAAATCGACTAGTTTTGAGAAAGGGAATAGGCAATCGGGAATCGGGAATAGCTTATTCTTTCGTTTCTATTAATGAAGAATTAAACCCCAAATAAAATCTGTCGAACTCTTAGGAAACAAATTGTTTCTCTCAGACATAACGAATTAAATTCGTTGGACGCTCACATTAATCTATAAATATCTATCAATATAAATACAAAAAATAGTCCTCGATCGCACTTTATTATCGGGGACTACTATTATCGTTCACAAATTGCTTATTTTTTCTTTTTACTTATTTGCGATCGCCTCATGTTGGGTGGAATTGCCAAACTTTGAATTACTTGATACTTTCGCTCATTTTCCATCTGCTTGAGTTCAGTATAATCTAGCCAATGAATGCAGTTGACAGGACAAGTATCAATAGCTTCTTCAATTAATTCTTCCGTGTCTCCATCTTGGTTAAATACTCTAGATCTCCCATGTTCTGGTTCGATGTAAAAGGTATTAGAAGCAACATGAGCGCAGTTTTTACAGCCAATACAAATGTTTTCGTCTACATAGACTCCTTTTTGTCGGTAGATTCCGCCTAACTCTGGCTCAAAACCGCTTTTTTCAGGAGCATTTCGTAGAATTCCGCCTAATTCTGGCTCGAAACCACTTTTTTCAGCAGGAGAAAAATCAGACATTTACGCACTCCAGCGTTGAACAACTAAGCGAATTGAACCATCTTGATTGTTTTCTTGTTCAGTGATTTGAAATCCTTGGTTAGCAGTCTCATTAACTACAGTGTGATACGCATAGCGTTGAGTAACTTGGCGCAAAAAACCATCTACAGTTAGGGGTTGTTGCCAATATTGCAAATCTGCTACCAATTCGTACTCGTTGCCATTCCAGCTAAAGCCAATATCGTAGTTATTTTCTTGTTTTAGCACTACATCAGCTTCAAGGGTTTGTCCTTTGTAACCTCGAACAATTTCTGGTCCATTTTTCCAATCTACACTTAAATCGCTAAGTGCGGCTTTTAAAGAATCTAAATTACGGATTTTAGTTTTGATGTTGCTGAAATGTGACATAAATTTCCTCTATGAAATCGAAATAAATATACGAAAGCTATTTTGTTAAATTGTCAACACCTCGATTGGACAAAGGGCTTGCCCGCATGTTGCGCGGGTTTCCCGAGCATCCCTCTAGGTCAAAAATTACCAATCGCTGTAGTTACTTTGAGTAGCTACTGAAGCTGATTGGACTGTTGTTTGAGCATAATAATCAGAGGTTGTTTTTTGGTCAACAACTACCCCTAACTGAGCCTCGATTGCTGCTGTCACTTCTTGACAAGATGAGCCAACAATCCCTGTAACTGTTTCTTTAACCCGACCATCGGGATAAATGATAAATTCCAGTGTTTCCATGTATTTGCGATCGCTTATTCGGCGTTTACTCTGAATTTTTGAAAACTAAATTTCAGTTTACAGAGTTGCTAGTTTTTGTTATATCGCTCTCAATATAGATATTTTGAGCAATTGCCTTAATACTATGAGAATCTTATCAAATATTAATATTGTTTGCTTAGCTTACTATCTCATACCTTAAGTTTTCCGCACATTAAGTTGAGAGTCAAGGAAATACAGAAACAAAAAAATATTTTATTAATAAAAATATACAATTGTTAAAGATAGTCAATAAGATTATCCTATTAAGTAAAAATAATTTTTGATTTATTTAACCTCATCAAAGCCACAAACTCAGATAATAAAATCTGTTATATGTTGAAGTTAGAGCCGGAAATGATTATAGAAAAAACAGCTAATCCCATCAAAGTTGGCGTTTTAGGTTTTGGTGGTTTGGGACAAGCAGCAGCCAGAATTTTGGCTCCAAAGGGAGAGATGACTTTGGTAGCAGCAGCAGATCATCAAGGTTATGCCTACGATGCAACAGGATTAAATATCGATGCAGCAATTTCGACTTATGGCGATCGCAATTCTTTAGGGTATTTAGCTAACTGCGGTACTCTTAGTAACAACAGTATTCAAGATTTAATTAGGAATGCTAAGGTAGACTGTTATTTTTTGGCTTTGCCTAATTTACCTAATACTTTTATGGCAGATGTGGCAAAGCAGTTTATCAAGTCTGGATGGCAAGGGGTGTTAGTAGATGCTCTCAAGCGCACTAGTGCAGTTGAACAATTATTAGAATTGCAGTCGGATTTACAACAAGCAGGGATTACCTATTTAACAGGCTGTGGTGCAACTCCTGGTTTGCTAACGGCGGCGGCGGCAGTGGCGGCTCAAAGTTATGCTGAAATTCATAGCGTCAAGATTACCTTTGGCGTAGGTATTGCTAACTGGGAAGCCTACCGTGCCACTATTAGAGAAGATATTGCTCATATGCCTGGATATGATGTAGAGACAGCCAGAGCAATGAGCGATGAAGAAGTTGCTAGATTATTAGATAAAACCAACGGTATTATCTCTTTAGAAAATATGGAACACGCGGATGATATCATGCTGGAATTAGCTGGCATTTGCGATCGCGATCGCGTTACTGTTGGTGGTGTAGTAGATACTCGAAATCCCAAAAAACCTCTTAGCACTAACGTAAAAATTACGGGACGCACCTTTGAAGGTAAGATTTCAACTCATACATTTACTTTAGGGGATGAAACTAGTATGGCAGCAAATGTATGTGGCCCTGCTTTTGGTTATCTGAAGGCTGGTATGGCTCTAAACCGTCGTGGTATTACGGGTTTATTTACCGCAGCAGAGATTATGCCCCAGTTTGTTAGATAGTTTATCTAGTTATCTAGAAAAGCGATCGCAATTAGAGCGATCGCTATCAAGTTATGATTATTTTAAACAAATATCTAGTCGGCTAATGCAGTAACTGTGATAATTACTGTACCAACGTCACTTTTTCCATATTCATCTTGAACTGTATAAGTCAAGCTGTATTCACCTGGAGTTGGGCCAGCTGTATAAACTATCTTATTGTTTTCAATTCTGGCATTCCCCCCAAATACGCTATCAATGCTAGCCAGAGATTTATCGTCACCATCAGGATCTACGTCATTAGCCAGAACATCAATAGTTACTGAAGTAAGAACATTAGTTTCAGCAGTATCGTCATTAGCTACAGGTGCATTGTTTGGTATTACTTCTCCTCTAATGGTTTGTTGAATCGCTGAAAAAGTATGGTTGTCTGATTCAAACGCTGCACCACCTTCAGTCATAGTTACAACTACAATTTCATCATAAGCTGATTCATCGTTGAAAAATACATTTACAAAAGCAAAAGGTTCATTTAAGTGTCCAGAATTATTTCCACTATAAGCAGGATTTCCTTGATAAGCTGCTGTATCAACAGTACCAGAATTATTAATAAAATCTACTAAGTCAGCAGTTTTAAATGATGCAACTTCTACACCGTCATTTTTAAAGGTAATTACGTTATAAGGATCTCCTGCTGACCACCAAAAACCAAAGTATTTTTGGTCTTCGCTGACGTTTAAACTGTAACTTCTAATTGATTGTAATTTTTTTTGGGTAATAAATTTGGAACCATTAGCACCACCCCACTGATTTGAAGTTTTAACTTCTAAATCATTACTGTAAGAATAAGTGGTATTGTCATTAGTTTTGCTAAACGCATCAGTGCCATTTTGATCGTTAAAATCTACAATATAATATTCATTAGCATTAGGCAATTGTGTACTTTGAATTCCTGGTGCTTCAATAGTTACTGTAATTCCTCTACCTTCAGATTCATTAGCTGAAGCTTTCTCTGGAGTAATAGCAGTAATTGAACTAGCAAAAAGAGTTGCAGCGACTATACTATTTAACAGTTTATTATTCATTTTTATTAAAATTTATATAAACCTAGGAATTATTAATGTATTCCTATTAAAATTTAAATCGATCGTAGCAATATTAAAAGTAATTTATATCGGATAAATTACTGGTTTTTAATATTAATAAATAATAAAGTTATTATCTTCGATGAAGTCTTGAAAAAGAAGCTATTTTAAACAGTTTGTTATCTTGATTCTTCTGTTTTTATATATGTATAAATACTGTAAGTAATAAAAAAAGCGATCGCTTTTAGATAATTGCGATCGCTTAAAAAATTAAAACCAAACTACCGGGACTTAAGCAATTATAAAAGTACAACTAATAAGTATTTAATCTGCAAATGCTGAAGCCAAAACTTTTGTTTCTAATGTTGTGCTAAAGCCAGAGTCGGCAGGAGGAATCAAAAGATTTTGAACCCCTTGACCTCCACCACCAGTAACATTAACAATATCAAAGTTTGCTAGTTGATCGTTAAACGATGATACTTGGTTAAAGTTAATCGGAACACTAATATAATAATCGGGATTATTAGGATCATAAATGTTTGGTGGTACAGTTACTTGTATATTGCCATTGTTTAATTTAGTAGCGGTAACACCATTTAAAACTTCAGTGTTACTACCTGAAGCTAAGGTTTCAAGAGTATAATCAGTAAACTCTGAGTTACCCAAAGACACATCTATTTCAATAGTCGCTTCCGATTGGGATTGTCCATTGATGCGTATTGGAAGATAATAGATGCTATTTCTTAGAGGATCTACTTCGTCAATATTAGGATTAACTAAATCTACTATCGGCGACAGTTTAATCTGAATATCATCCAAGAAGTTACCAACTGTATTGTTACCTGAACCAGTGCTGATAGATTGGAAAGCAAAACGGTATTTTTTAGAAGTGGATGGTCCTTGCCAAGTATCAGAATATTTGACCCATCCAGAGGAAAGCGGATTCTTCAATTGACTATTAGGTACATTACCCAAACTGGGATTTATTGTAGAAATGCTACCATTTTTAGAAGTTTCGATTTGAGCAGAGTAAAGCTTATTGCCAGAAAAAGTCGGTCCAGTCCAATCGTTAGGATCAGAAATAAAAACTTCCGCTACATCAGCTTTATTATCTTTCTGACGTCCACGATGGGCAGCTGACCAAGGTATTTCTTCTCCTGCGAAAACTAGAATATCTTGATAGAGTGCTGAATCAGCTTGTGCGTTCAGTTCAGCAAATTGATTTCCTCTTGCTGCTGGAACTCCCTGAAAACGATTGACCCACAGTTCGACGAGATGCTTAAAAGGATTGCCTTGAGCATCTTTAAATCTAGACCGGCCATAACCTGAATACCCTGTTGTAGGATGAGTAGAAAACCAACCTTGCAGTGTACTATCATCCCCAGGTATGTAACTATCTAAACTTTTCCAAGTTCCTCGTCCACTATAAGCAGGATATTCAAAACTAGGATTAACGAGAGTTCTGGTTGGAATAGGTGTAGTAGGTGCTTCAATAACTGGCGCAGCATTGCGGGTAACATCTTCAACATCAGTGTCGCAATCTTTTTCATCATTAGGTTTTCTCTCAAAATCGAAATCACCATTCTGAATTATCGCTTTGGCTAAAGTAACTTCAGAATCTGTAATTCCAGGGTTAGAATCTCTAAGTTCTCTTTCTATTTTGTTGCCATTTCCTGGATTACTAGGATCAAATTTGGTCAGTAAAATTTCCTTACCAGTAGACAAGGTAAATGTAATATCTCCATTGTTTCCATGACCATTATTATCGCACTGACCTGCAACTGCTTCTTTAGTTCCTGATTGAGTGACTAGACTTCCTGCTACTAAAATACCAATAAGAGTTTTAGCGGTAAGTTTTTTAAGATTAATAAATTTAAGCATTTGAGTTATTTTCTCTTGTAGATTAATAAATAAGATTTGTATTAATTAATTTGAACTCTTTCTGTATTTGTTAGACTTTGTTTGCCAGTAAACTAAAGATAACAGTGACAAATAGGCAGCGTAAACTCTTGAAAATACTTAACTTTTCGTACAAAGAGATAGTGTTGATTTCTGATATTTGATGAATTTAGTATGAAGATAATTACTAAAAATCAATTTAAAAAAAATGTCAGTATTTTCACTAGTATTTCAGCTGAAAATTGACTAAATTAAAAAACGATCGCATTATTAACGCGATCGTTTTTAAGCTTAATTAATATTCAATTAATCTAATACTTAGTCAGCTTCTGCTCTTCCATTTACTGTTATGATTACATCAGCAGTATCAGTGTAGCCATATGGATCGCTTACAGTATAAGTGAAGGTTTCTGTTGCAGTCTCACCTGGGTTCATCGCGTCCAAGGAGTTACTATTAGTAGGATCATAATTTACATCCCCATTACTCTTAACAGTCAACGTCGCACCGTTAGCTAGATTGATTGTTTCAGTGGTATTTTGAGCATCGAAAGTATATTCTGTACCTCCCATGACAAACTTAGTGACAGTTAAAGTATCACCATTAGGATCGATATCTTGTCCAGCGTTATTACTGGGATTACCCGCAATTACATTATAGTTTACTGCTGAATCCTCTGTTGTATCAACATTGTCGTCTTGTGCATCTGGAGAAAGAGCAGCACTAACCTCTTGATAAATTTTTTCTTTTGCGGCTCTAGCAAAGTCATCGAAACCACCCGCAGTTTCTACAAAGCCTTTTGTTCCACCCTTGACGTGAGCATTGTAGTAATTAGTTATTGTTGTGCTACTGCTATTATTTTCAATTGGTAATCCATTGATAGTAATACCAAGAGCGACTGCTGCATCTCTAGCATTTTTTACCCCTTGACAACTATCACCACCAGAACAGTAGCCATCATAAGAGTTGTTAGCGTTAAACTGATATCCGTTAGCTTTACCATCTCCAGAGACATCAATAACTAATACATCTCCATTATATTGATTGGTCGTAATTGCTTCTGTTGCTGCTGCGATCGCACCTGTTACGTTAGTACCACGTTGAATTTTACTATAGTAGTCACTGTTGTACCATTTATAAAAACTTGGAGTATTTCTATTAGGTCTTGCCAGGTTATCAAGGTAATTAGCATAGTTTAATGCATCTTGTTCTGTTCTAAGGACTCGCCAAGGTTCAGGGGCAGCCGGTAGAGTTGCCCAAAACTGGAGTCCCACTGCAAGTCCCTCAGGCAAGCTTTCGATGGTTGAGATGACCTCACTATCCCTAAAAGCAGCAGCATAGCCATCCATTTGAAGATTATACTCAGTTGAATTGACACTACCAGAGACATCAATCGACAACATTAATTCTGCGGTAACATCTGTTTGACCCGAGGCAATACTTTTTTCGGTTGTAGCTGTTCCATAGCCCAACACCATAAAACCCAATAAACTACTAGTAGTAATTTTTCTAAAAATATTACTGTAAAACATTTATCTAAATTCTCGCTTATTCTTTATTGATTTGAGCAGTTAATTTACACAGCAATGTTTGATAAAGATAAAATTAAAGTGCGAGTAAAAATATTTAACTTTAAAGCCTCGCACTCCATCAAATTTCTAATATCTAAAAATTGCGATAAAAAAGGTTAATTAAATATGCTGATATATGAGTAAATATTCATTGGTTTAGATTAAATTTAGTTACCACAGATATCATCTAAATTTTGACCATTTTCTAATTCGACAGCAATTTGACTTAAAGCAATAATTTGCTCCATTGTTGGCTGATCTAATTCTGCAATATAGGAACGAACCATTTCTGCTATTTCACTTTCATTTTGAACACCTAGATTTTCTGTCGTTGCACAAAAATTATTTACTACCTCATCTCCAGAAAGAGATTGATCGGGCAAACTTTGAGCAGAAACAGAACCCTGAAAAGCAAAAGCAAATACTGCAACGGAAAGACAAAATAACTTTTTCATAATTACACTTGTTTCAATGAAATAAAATTGGTTGATTAAATTAAACTAAATAAACTACAAAATAAAATAAGTTTGTGTTTTGTAGGAAGCGACATCTGTTTGGCTTCTCTAATAAGTTAACAATCGAAGATATCTAACGTAAATCGACAAAAATACTGCTTTTTATTTATAAATTTGCAATGAAATATAATGCTGGTATATGTAGATTTTATATTGAAGTTTTGATCGAGAATAAAAGAAAAAATTTACTACTTATAAATACTTAGATTATTAAGTCGAAAAAAACTTACTTATATGAGTGTTTAATTAAAGTCTATTCTGCGAGATAACCGTAGGCTCTAATCAATACGAATTATTTGAATTCCATAACTAATTTAAATAATCTTCGGTAGATTTTAGAACTCTAGAACACTTATTAAAAACTTTTTAGATCATTAGTACTAAAAAGTAGACAAATAGCTAGTCTATTAAAGAGCAAGAGTTTTGCCTGGAAATAAGATACCAGCCTTGTCACCTCACAGATAACTGTTTGAATCGGAAGATTAACCATGAAGGCTGGTATCTTATTTTTTTGCTCCTCCCCAACAAGATTCAAGGGATTTAATGCTCATTGCAACCAACTGACCATAATCAACTGACTATAATCAAACCATTACAATCTACAAACAATAAGACTAGCTTTCTAGATAAATATACGTAAAATAGTGAAAGTCAAACTTCTATAGTAACGACAGGAGATTACAAGTTGAAAAAGATAGAAGCTATTATCAGACCTTTTAAATTAGATGAAGTCAAGATTGCTCTAGTTAATGCTGGAGTTGTAGGGATGACTGTTTCTGAGGTGCGGGGTTTTGGTCGTCAGAAAGGGCAGACCGAGCGTTATCGTGGTTCGGAATATACTGTTGAGTTTCTACAAAAACTCAAAATTGAAATCGTTATCGAAAACGATCAGGTAGATATGGTAGTAGATAAGATTATTGCTGCTGCCCGTACTGGGGAAATTGGCGACGGTAAAATCTTTGTCTATCCTGTAGACCAAATTGTACGTATTCGTACTGGAGAGAAAAACTTGGAAGCGGTTTAACTAGATCTCCTCTAGTCTCTAGCCTCCTTTGGTAAGCTAAGGTGTATAGTTACTAAAAATATAGTCAAATATGACATTGACTAATGATTAGCTTGACCAGGAGTAATCCTGATGGGGCGAACTACAACGCCC
>JASJDX010000037.1 GCA_030064975.1 Pleurocapsa sp. MO_192.B19 | reverse complement strand
ATTGGAAGTAATCTTCTACAGTATGCTCGTATTCTCGGACTAAAGTTTGATAATCTTTGATATCTACAATAGATTTCGGGTTATTGTGGATGAGAACTTTCAACTCAGACAAAATAGTGTTGATTCGAGCTTTATTAGCATGAAATTTGTCCTTTTCGTACTGAAGCCAAATCGAATTATCCGCAACAGTTATCAATTGTTGCGGATGAAAACGTAATATTAAAACATGATTTTGTAACTCCTGAATCAGATCTTGGTTCTGGTCAACCAAGATTAACTTCTGTTGCGCCTTGGTTTGATAATGTTCTCCAATAAATAAACCCATTGAAGTTCCTATCGCAGCAATACCGATAGTTAAAGCGTAGCCGTATCCTATCTTGCGATCGATATTCGAGCTAGCCAGTTTTTGGAGAATTTTTTTGGTTAGTTTGGTTATGTCCATACGATAAGCTACGGGATTTATTCGATATATGCACCTTGCCCAATCGCTTGATATACTTGGCGAATCATATCGTAATCAGAATCATTGGCAGCAACTAAACTACCTCCTTTAAATTTCGATTCAGCAGCGATAATGCCTTCCATTAGTTTGTCCTGATGGGCTAGCATCTGCGATCGCATGGTGTCGATAAATTGTGAAGGAAGTTGGCTGTTAGCAATAAAGACATCGTTAGGAAGTAGTTTTCCTTTCGCGATCGCGGGAAAGTCTTTTTGGGATAAGCCTCGCTCTTGGAGGTATTTTTCGTATCTGTAAATAACTACTCCCCAAGCATCCACTTCGCCATTTTTTAAAGCTTCTAAGCCCTGTTTACCATGGGTCTTATCGTCTAAAACAACAACTTTGAGATCCGATTGAGGATTTAAGCCTGCCTCGATTAATAATTGGATCGAACCAAGATGACTAGCAGTAGAGGCTAGATTAGACACGGCTAGGGTTTTACCTTTCAACTGAGCTAATGACTTGATACCGCTATCGGCACGAACTGCAATTACAGAGCGGTAACGTAATCTAGTCAGAGCAATTACAGGTATTGCTTTTGTCCTAGAATTGATGATGACGTATTCTGAAGGTCCTGCCAAAACCAAATCTACTTGGTTCTGTAATAGGGCTGGTGTTGCAGCAGTATAATTAACCACAGGATAAAATTCAATATCTGTCTTTAATACCTCTTGTAGAGAATCTTTAAACTTTCCGTAATTTTGCTCTAATTCTTCTAAACCCGAGGTATCTGTGATGGCAAATCGAAGCTTTTCTAGTCTAGGAATTGATTTTTTTTCATTTGAAGTAGTTGTGGCTGTAGTGCAGCCAGTTAAAAACAGAAGGGAATAGGTGAGAAAATTGCGTCGTTTCATCTTAGAAAAATCTGTCGCAAAAAGTTTAAAAAGACAGAACCCTATTGTCATAATTCCCCAATCTGAGCTTAAAAATTACAAATATTGTTCGATCAAATTCACAATCGCTTTTTCTTGAAAACCACTAGCTAAATCTTTGAGTTTTTTGGCTAGAGGGGCGTACTGTTCGTCTAATTCCTCTAAATAAATCGCTCGTTCCCTGATTTTCTTCATACTGCCCAGCATCGCTAGCTCGTAGAGGATTTCCATCTCTTCTGGGGGTGGGGCAATTAAAGTTTGAGCAGCAGAAGCTTCAGTTATTACTTGTTGCTCTGAATCTGGTTCGTCCACCTCTTGATAAATCCAATCCAACTGTAAATACTCTTGTAGCAATGAGAGTAATTTGGGTTCGTCTATCGGTTTGGGGAGAAAAGCATCGCATCCTGCCAGTTGACTTTGATGGCGATCGACTTCTAAGACGCTGGCGGAGATGGCAATAATGGGAGTATTCTTAATTTCTGGAATTTGGCGAATTTCTTGAGCAGCTTCAAACCCAGTTTTCACGGGCATTACCAGATCGGTAATAATTAAATCTGGTTTTAGTTGTTGAGTCAGTTCAATTGCCTGTTGTCCGTTTTCTGCCATCACAATTTCAAAGCCCAGAGGTTCGAGCATATTAAGCAGTAACAAACGATTAGCTTCTTTATCATCGACGACTAAGACTTGACGGCGCATGCCCTGATAATTGATGACTCTGCCGATGGCATCTGGTTTAGTTACCGTGGCAATTTCCACTACGGGTAAAGCAAGCTCAAACCAGAAATTAGAGCCTTTGCCTAATTCGCTGCTGACTTGTAGTTCCCCGGCCATTAATTCCACCAATTGCTTGCTAATCGCTAAACCCAAACCAGTACCCATAGCTCGTTTCTTAACGTCCCCGACTTGCTCGAAGGGTTGAAATATTTTCTCTAGCTGTTGGGGTGTCATGCCTACACCAGTATCCATAACTTCAAAGCGCAGCGTTTGGCGATTACCTTGTATCTTTCCGATACTGCTAACCCTAAGAGTTACTTGTCCCCGTTCGGTAAATTTAACTGCATTCCCTAGGAGGTTGATTAATACTTGGCGCAAACGTTTTTCATCGGCTTGGATACCAATGGGTAAAGAGTCTGCTGCTTCGTAGACAAATGAGACATCTTTTTCCAATGCCCGCAGCCGAATAATGCCGATAATTCCTTCTAGAAATACTGAGAGATTGAGATCGCTCTCGAACAGTTCCAGTTTGCGTGCCTCAATTTTTGAAAGATCGAGAATATCGTTAATCAGGGTTAGTAGGTGATTGCCACTTTGATGGATAATTTTTAATCCATTATCTTGCTTAGAAGTTAGAGAGCGATCGCGCCTGAGAATTTGAGCATAACCCAAGATGCCGTTGAGGGGAGTTCTGAGTTCGTGACTCATGCTAGAGAGGAACTCACTTTTGGCTTGACTGGCTACTTCGGCGGTTTCTTTGGCTTGTTGTAGTTCCTGCGTTCTTTGCTCGACTTGAGCTTCCAAGGTACGGGAATAAGTTTCTAACTGCTGATAAAGTCTGGCATTATCGAGGGAAATAGCGGCTTGAGCAGTTAAAATTCGCAGCATTTCTAACCTTTGATTGGTGAACGCCCCAACGGTTAGGTTATTTTCTAAATAAATTAAGCCTTTTAACGTCCCTTGACTAATAATTGGGGTACATAAGCTCGATCTTGGTCGATATTGGCTGATATAAGGATCCGAACTAAAATCTAAAGTTTCCGATTCATCATCACTAGCTATACCGTTGTTTAACATTAATGCTTGCTGCGTACGTGCGACGTAATTGATTAGAGATTGGGGAAAATTTTTCTTGGCAGAGATTGTTTCTAAGTCTTGAGGAGCTTCGTTATCGCTTGTCTTTTGCACCTTGACAATCAATTCTCGATCTTCTTGGATTAATAAAATTCCCGTTTGCGCTCCCGCATTTTCTACTGCGATCTCCAGTAATTTAGCCATTAAGTCAGAGACAACTATTTCCTGAGAAATTGCCTGAGAAGCTTTAATCACCGTAGCCAAGTCCAGAGTTGAATCTTTGGTGTTAGTCGTAGTAGCGATGGAGTTAGTAGTTGTTATTCTGGGAGTAACTGCTATCGAAGCCGTTCTTAACAGAAAATCGTATTGAGTTTGTAAGTCCTCAATTTTAGACTTAGCCCCCCATTGTTGATAGCAATAATATGCTTGTTGTAAATAGATGCGAGCAAAATCTTCTTTTCCTGTCTCGAGCCAGAATTTAGCGGCTAATTCATTGGCAATGGCTTCGTTTTGAGTAAAACCAGCCTCGCTTGCCGCAGCAATCGCGCGATCGTATAATTCTCTGGCTGACCAGTGACGATTGTTAATTCTTGCTATTTCTGCCTCGATAGATAAATATTTATGCTCGAAGTTGGCGGGACAATTAGCTGCCCATTGCTGCATCTGTTGTTGATTGGTTTCTAATCTTTTTCTGTATCGCACTTGTTCGATAGCAGATGCCCGAGTATAAATCGCTGCTAAAATCAGAGAATAATAAAAGTTATACTCACTACTAGAAAATTGCCCCATCAAAAAAGCTGCATGGGTTTCAGCTTGTAAAATCGCCTGCCAAGCAGCTTCACTTTGTCCGTAAAGATATAAAATTTGCGCTTTGCCCAGATAATAAGTAGCAATCCAACTAAAACTCTGTCGCGCTTGACAGCCTGTTATATGTTCTATTTCACTCAGGCGATCGCTTTTAAAGGTTAATCTATCTGCGGTTTTGCCTATTAAATTACATAGATGAAATTCGCAACCGTGCAAAGCATCTACAGACCATTCATTTTGGGTTGTTTGCAAAAACTTCAGGCGCTCGGGCAAAGAGTTATATATTTCGTTTAAATTATCCCCCCGTGCATAAGCATTGAGAGTTTTAAACATCAACATATAGCCTGCGTGCTGCAAATCTCCCGCTTCCAATGCCAACTGATAGCCTTCATCATTCACTGCTACCGAATCTTGCAGGGGTTTGACCCAAGGTTGTAAAAAATTACCAATATCGAAACAGGCTTGGCATTTTTGGGCAGAGTTATTATACTTATCGCTCAAGCTGCGGGCAAGCAAGCCAAATTCGTAACCAGCTTGATAATTTCCCAATTCCGAACCCAAGAGAATACCGTAATTAGAGTAGCCATAGGAAGAAGCAGGTTCGTTACCGTATTCCAGAGAAAGATTGACCATTTTGATGACTACCAAAGTAAACAGGTCGGTATCGCAGAGATAAGCTGGGGCGACAATATTTCTTAGTAGTTTTAAAGCTAATTTAGGTTCGATTTGTTGAACTGCCGATTTATTGACTAAGCTGGCAATCTCTTGCGTGCCTAAATTCGTTGTGGCTAGAGCCAGTTCTATTTCAATGGCTCGATCGAGATTATTTCGCGATAATTTAATTCCTAATAATTCCAAGGCGATTAATCCAGCCGCAATCGCCTCTTCCAACTTAGAAACTAAGGTGTATTGAATAATCTGTAAATTATAGATTTCCGCTTTTTCTACAGAAGATTGCAAGCGTTGAAGCAGTTCTTCCATTAGAGCTTCAGAATCGGCAAAATTACCGTTAAGATATGCTACTTCTGCTCGTTGCTGGTAAAGTCGAACTGCTAAATCGTAATGATTTTGCCAAAGATCGGGAATTAAATCTGCTGTGGCATCAGTTAAGTACATCCTGGCTGCTGCATAAGCCATCGCGTCTTTTGCTTTTTCTCCTGCTGCTAAATTTAATTTAATTAATGCTAGTTTTTCTGCTTCATCCTGAATTATCTCTCGACCACAATTGAGGCGATCGACAATAGTAAACAGTTGCTCTTGTTTTTCCCTTTGACTCAAATTATCCCGTAACAACCGACCAATCTTAAGATTAATCGCTGGTTTATCCCGGTCGCCAATTAAAAGATATGCTGCTTGTTGGATGCGATCGTGTCTGAATTTAAAATGGGCAATCAGCAATTCTGAGTCGATCGCCTCGATTTCCGAAGTTGCGTTAATTAATCCTTCCTGTAGTGCGGGAATCAAACTAGCATAAGTATCAGCTGAAGATTGTTCTGCTACCAAAGCTAGAGTTTTTAAATCGAACTGATTACCAATACAAGCAGCCAAACACAATATTTTTTGAGTAGATAAAGAAAGTTTTTTGAGTTTGGCTATGGTTAACTCGACCACATTATCAGTAATTTCTCGAGCTTGGATTGCTGATAAATTCCACTGCCATTTTCGCTGTTGACAATCGCAGTAAATTAAATTTTCTTGAGTTAGGGTTTTAATAAATTCCCTCACAAAAAAGGGATTGCCTGAAGTTTTTTGCAGAATCAATTCGGCTAAAGGTTTCACTCGATCGCGATTGCTATGCAGAGTATCGGCAAGTAGATGACTGAGACAATCTCGATCTAAAGGTGTTAATTCGATGTTACTAATACGAATTTTAGTATGCTCTAGTTGATTGAGAGTAATACTTAAAGGATGCAAAGCATCTACTTCGTTATCGCGATATGCTCCAATTAGTAGCAAACTATTCAGGCGATCGTCATTAGCAATTAGTTCGATTAACTTTAGAGTAGCCAAGTCAACCCATTGCAGATCGTCTAAAAACAGAACCAAAGGATGTTCTGGTCGGCAACAAGCCCGAATAAACTTAGTAAACACCAAATTAGAGCGATTTTGAGATTCAGTGGCACCTAGTTCCGGTACTGGCAATTGCTTGCCGATAATTAATTCAATTTCTGGAATGACATCAACAATTATCTGTCCGTTAACTCCTACTGCCGCTAGTAATCGGTCACGCCAGTAAGTTAATTTTGCTTCGCTTTCTGCTAATAATTGTCGTACTAAACCAGAAAAAGCATTAACTATCGCAGCATAAGGAATATTGCGCTGAAACTGGTCGAATTTACCGCTAATAAAATATCCGCGTTGGCGGGTAATTGGCTTATAAAGTTCTTGCACCAACGCAGATTTACCGATACCAGAATAACCAGAAACTAAAACTATCTCTAAATTACTGCTGGTTAAAGAAATGGGAGATTCATCTCTATTCCCTAAAGCCATTCTCTCAAAAGCATTTAAAAGAGTAGGGATTTCCCGTTCTCTACCATAGAGTTTTTGGGGAATTTGTAGCTTATCGGAGATGTCATCTTCAGCTAAAGGAAAAAGATTTATCTGACCCCTATTTTGCCACTGAGTAAGACATTGTTCTAAATCGGCTTTTAGTCCAGTCGCACTTTGATAGCGTTCTTCGGCGGTTTTGGCCATCAGCTTCAGCACAATCCGAGAAACTATCGGGGCAATAGCAGGATTAATGTGGTGCGGTGGAATCGGCTGCTTGGCTAAATGAGAATGAACTAACTCGATCGCTTCAGTAGCGGTAAAAGGCAACTGTTGGGTTAGCAATTCATAAAAAGTAACCCCCAATGAATAAAAATCGCTGCGATAATCTAAGGTGCGATTCATTCTCCCCGTCTGTTCGGGAGAAATATAGGCTAGAGTACCTTCGATCCCATTAGGATGTTTCAAGCTGGGATTTTCTCGCGAGAAAACTGTAGCAATGCCAAAATCAATTAACTTTAATTCCCCCGTCTGGGGATTAAAAACAATATTGCTGGGGTTAATATCTTTATGAATGATATTAGCAGCATGAATCGAAGCTAAACTAGAGGCAATTTTAATCGCAATAGTTAAAAATTCTTCTAGCTTAAAGGGTGTTCGAGCCAACAAAAGTTGTAAAGATTCGCCGCCAAAATCTTCCAACACCATTGCCAAGCCACCAGGGTAAGGTTGTAATTCGTAGGCTTTAATTACCCCTGGAACATCCAGAGAGCGAACGAACTCAAATTCTTGTCGATAGTGAGTAATGACTTCTGGTGTCGGATAATCCTCTTTGAAAACTTTGAGAATTACCAGGGTGCGATCGCTGGTTCTAATTCCCCGATAAATGAAAGAATTGGCACTTTCATAAATTTGTCGGACAATTTGATAATCTTTAAGCATAATGTTGACTAATTTAACTGTTTTCAACCGAGAAACATTGTTTTAAGCTAAATATTGTTCAATTAAATTGACTATCGCTTTTTCTTGAAACCCTTGTGCTAAAGTTCTAAGTTTGGCAGCCAGAGGAGCGTACTGTGGGTCTAATTCCTCCAGATGAATCGCTCGTTCTCTAATTTTCTTCATGCTGCCTAGCATGGCTAGCTCGTAGAGAATTTCCATTTCTTCTGGAGGCGGAGTAATTAAAGTTTGAGTAGCAGTAGCTTCATTAGCTACTAAAGTCTTTGAGTCAGATTTATCGATTTCCTCATAAATCCAATCTAACTGTAAGTATTCTTGCAACAGTGCTAATAGCTTTAGCTCGTCTACTGGCTTGGGCAAAAAGGCATCGCAACCCATCAGTTTGCTTTTCTCTCTGTTAAGGTCCAACACGCTAGCAGAAATAGCTATGATGCTTACATCTTTGAGTTCTCGTATCTGGCGGATTTCTTGAACTGCTTCCAAGCCTGTTTTGACGGGCATCACTAAATCGGTCAAGATACAGTCTGGTG
This sequence comes from Pleurocapsa sp. MO_192.B19, assembly GCA_030064975.1. GTDB lineage: Bacteria > Cyanobacteriota > Cyanobacteriia > Cyanobacteriales > Xenococcaceae > Waterburya. The sequence continues at coordinate 7,847 of JASJDX010000037.1, read as the reverse complement.
TAATTTCTCGGGCGAGATCGATCTCTTGTTGACCATCTTCTCCTAGAGTCATTTCAAACCCTAGTGGTTCGAGCATACTTTGTAATACCAGACGATTCTCTTCTTGGTCATCCACTATCAAAATATGTCGTCTTTCTCCCTGGTAACCGATGACTTTTCGGGGTTCGCTTAATTTATCCTGGGCGGTTACTTGTTCGACTACGGGAAAAGTAGCTTCAAACCAGAAAGTTGAACCTTCACCTAGTTGGCTAGTTACCTGTATTTCTTCTCCCATCAATTGAACTAATTGCCGACTGATGGCTAGTCCTAACCCCGTTCCTGCACCTCGGCGTTTCACATCTCCTACCTGTTCAAAGGGTTGGAAGATTTTCGCTAATTGTTCCGGATTCATGCCTACTCCAGTATCTTTTACTTCAAAGCGAAGCCTTTCCCTGAAACTGCCATCCTCTAATTGAGATTTCTGAACCGAGCTAACAAGTAAAGATACTGTGCCACGATCGGTAAACTTAACCGCATTACCTAAGAGATTGAGTAATACTTGCCTGAGTCTTTTTTCATCAGCTTTAATACCTGTCGGCAGTTCGGACAAAGCCTCAGATTTAAATAAGATGTCTTTTTCTAAAGCTCGCATTTTGATAATTCCAGCCACACTGGAGAGAAAGCTGGTGAGATGAAGATCCCTTGAATAGAGTTCTAATTTGCGAGCCTCAATTTTGGAGAGGTCGAGAATATCGTTGATTAGAGTTAGTAAATGATTGCCACTTTGGTGAATAATTTTCAGTCCATTGCTCTGATTGTCAGTTAAGTTGCGATCGCGCCTGAGAATTTGAGCATAACCCAAGATGCCGTTGAGGGGAGTTCTGAGTTCGTGACTCATGCTAGAGAGAAACTCACTTTTAGCTTGACTGGCTACTTCGGCGGTTTCTTTTGCCCGTTGTAGATCCTGAGTTCTTTGTTCGACTTGAGCTTCTAAATTCTCAATATTTTCTGCTAACTGTTCGTAGAGGCGAGCATTCTCCAGAGATATTGCGGCTTGAGCGATTAGTAATTGCAATACTTCCAAGCGATCGCTTGTAAATGCACCTTTAGTTAGATGATTTTCCAAATAGACAATAGCAACTAATTTATTTTGGTTGAGTATGGGAATGCTGAGCAAAGCCTTGGGGCAATTTTGGTTGAAATAGGTATCAGTACAAAAAGGATGTCGCGAAGAGCAGTCGTTAATAATAACTAAATCGAGAGTATGAATTAGACGATTAATTACACTCACAGGTAGGAAGTCAGATTCATCCAGGGAAAGAGGAATCATCTGAGTATTGGTATGATCGTCAATATAATGAGCGGCAATTACCCATGCTTTATCTTGTCTGGGTAAAAGAAAGATACTGCGATCTGCTCCTGCTATTTCTACTACCACAGTCATTAACGCAGACAGTAATTTGTCTAGCTGAATTTCTCCTGAAAGAGCTTGAGAAGCTTTTAAGATAGCGTTTAAATCTAATTGTTGGCTGGCAAATTTGTTAGTCGCAAACTGAGTAATAGTCTCGTTGGTATCTGTAGAAATCGAGATTTTACAAACACCAGAAGTAAGTAAATTTTGATAGCTAGATGCTAAATGTTGAAGTTTTGCTTTTGCTCCCCAATAATTGTAACCATAGTAAGCGTTGAGCAGATAAGTTTGGGCAATGGTTTCTTTGCCCCATTTTAGATAGAATTTAGCTGCCAGTTCTTGAGCTAATGCTTCTTCTTGTATATATTCGTGTTCTTTGGCTCCTGCTATAGCGAGTTCGTACAACTCTATTGCTTGCAGGCGATCTTCTAAGATGCGATGTCTTTCTGCTTCTATAAGTTGGAATTTATGTTGATAGTTCATAGGGGCTGAATTTGCCCACTGTTGCATCTTAGTTTGATTGCTCTCGACTCGCTCCAAAATTTGTCGGCGATCGCTTTGATTACTTTCTTGCCACACTGCTAAATGAGCTAAAGAGTCATAAAAATAAAATTCACCATAAAAAACCATCGCCCGTACAGAATTGAGATACTTTTCTGCTATAAGCAAATTTTCTACAGCTAAATCGAACCGCTCGAATAAATAACAGGCGATCGCTTTAAACAAATGAACAATGAAAATAGCGAAGAGATTATTGACTCGATAATGTTTGGGCAAGCTAATTTCTTCGTTGTAAGCAGTGCCGATTAAACTACAAGGATCGTCAGATTCCCCCAATAAATTGAGAACGTGCTGGCGATAGATCTCGTTCCAAGTGAAAAATCCCTCGTGTTTGAGCTTCGAGATAGCTTGACTGGAAGCTACCATGGTTGCTGCCAGTCGATTTAATTCTTGACCGCAAAAGTAAGCATGAGAGCTATATACTTGCAGACAAATAGAAGCATATTCCAAATCGCCTATATCTAAAGCAACCTGATATGTTTCCCTAATTTCATCTAAGGTGACTTTTAGATGCTCTCGCCAATGTCTGACTCCACCATGAAATCGGGCTAATGTTTTGGCAGCGAATTCTTGAGCATCAATACGATTTAATAATTCCAGAGAAAGTTTGCCAAATCGATAACCAGTATCAATCTCATCTACCGTTCCACACAAAATCAAACCATAGGTAGCATAGGCAGCAGGTGAAACTTTAGTGTTGCCATATTTAATTGACATACTAACCATTTTTAGCACCAGTAAGGGCATTAATTGAGGAGTTGCCAGCATTACTACAGCAAAAGTTCTCCCCATTACCTGCATAGCTGCCAGTGACCAAGGATCGACCATGACTGGTAAATTGACTAATTCTTCTACTGTTTGACTGGCTAAATTAGCCCGAACTTCGGCAAAACTTGACTCTATATCTGACTTAGTTGGTTCTTGAGGAAAAGAGATGCCAAAGGATTCTAGAACTTGCAGGGAAAGAGCGATCGCTTGTAGGGGTTGATTGCTAGCTACATATGCTTGAATTTGAATCTCATCAAAAGGAATTTGAGCTAATTTATCACGGGCATTCTCTACTCCAACTCTGGCAAATCTTTGCATCATCTCTAAGTTGCCATCTAAATAGGCTGCTTCAGTGGCTTTTTGATACAAAGTCAAAGTTAAATCGTAGCTATTATGCCAACTATCTTCAGGTAACAATTCTATTCCTTGAGATAAATACTCTGTAGCAATACTATAGGCTGTAGCAGTTTTGGCTTTGCTCCCAGCAATTAAGTTAAATTGAGCTAATTGTTGGCGATCTTTGGAGTTGGTAATTAAACTCGCCCCTTGATTTAACTGATTGACAATGGTAAAAATGTGTTCTTCTCGTTGAGCTTGAGGTGTATTTTGTAGGAGTAGTTGTCCGATTTCTAGATGAATTGCTTGTTTTTGGGCTATGGAAATTAAAGAATAAGCTGCCTGTTGAATGCGATCGTGGATAAATTTATAAGTAAAAACTAATGGAGTATTTTCATCGGCTTGAGTATTTTCATCGGCAATAAATTGATAGGTTTGAGTTAAAGGCGCGATCGCTTCTACTTCTAAAGCTGTCCATAATGCCTTCAAGGTTTGGGTATGAGATTTTTGATTAATAATTGCTAAAGTATCTAGGTCAAATTTATTGCCGATGCAGGCAGCTTTTTGGAGAATTGCCTGAGTAGCGGTGGGTAATTTGCGTAATTGGGCGATCGTAAACTCTAAGATATCATCAGTCAAAGAGCTAGTTTTAACCCCAGCTAAATCGCATTGCCAACAACCCTGTTGATAGTCAAAAGTAATGAGTTTATCTTGATATAGAGATTGCAGGAATTGAATACTAAAGAAGGGATTGCCTTGGGTTTTTTGATAGACTAAATCCGTTAAGGGAGCAACTGTTGCTGGAGTACTCAAAAGACTATCGGCAATTAAATTGTTTAAATCTTCGTAGCTTAGGGGTTTGAGTACAATATTGTGAATTGTTCCGTTCTGTTCTTCGATTCGTTCTAGGGTATTGGTAAGAGGGTGAGCGGGAGTAATTTCGTTATCCCGATAAGCACCAATTAAGAGCAAGTAGCCAGTATCGGCTTGACTCACTAATAGTTGAATTAATTTTAAAGAGGCAGAATCAGCCCACTGTAAATCATCAAGAAAAATAACTAAGGGATGGTCTGCGCTACAAAAAACTTGAATAAATTGTTGAAATAGTAAATTAAAACGATTTTGAGCTTCCTTCCCTGATAATTCGGGAACTGTCGGTTGTTTGCCAACTACTTTGGCTAAATTGGGAATAACATCAATAATTACTTGGGCTTTTTCCCCTAAAGCTGAGAGTATTTTGGTTTTCCAGATTTGTAACTGGCGATCGCTTTCATTGAGTAATTGCTCGATTAAATTGCTCAACGCCCAAACAAAACCTGATAAGGGAATATTTCTTTGAATCTGGTCGAATTTACCTTTGATAAAATAACCTTTTTGGCGGGTAATCGATTTATAAAGTTCCCCAATTAGAGAAGATTTGCCAATGCCAGAATAGCCCGATACCATCACCAGTTCCTTCAATGAATTCTGGCTAACTGAATTAATATCTGTCGGTAGTTCGCTGATGCGATTAAAGACAGCAAGTAAACTGGCAATTTCCGCTTCTCTGCCGTAAATTTTTGACGAAATTTGAAACTTATCCGCAATATCTCGTTCGGCTAGACTAAAGTTGTCAATCTTGCCTTGGTTTTGCCATTGCACTAGGCATTTTTCCAAATCTGCCTTTAACCCCAGCGAACTTTGATAGCGTTCTTCGGCGGTTTTTGCCATCAATTTCTGCACGATTTGAGCCACTAAGGGGGGAATGTCAGGCTTAATGTGATGTACAGGGATTGGTTGTTTTGCCAGATGACAGTGAACTAATTCGATCGCCTCAGTATTAGTAAAAGGCAACTGTTTGGTTAATAATTCGTAAAAAGTAACTCCTAAAGAATAAAAATCGGTACGGTAATCTAAAGTACGATTCATTCTCCCCGTCTGTTCGGGAGAAATATACGCCAAAGTACCTTCGATACCATTGGGATGTTTGATGCTGGGATTTTCCCGCGAAAAAATCGTCGCAATACCAAAATCAATTAACTTTAACTCCCCAGTTTGGGGATTGAAAACAATATTACTGGGATTAATATCCTTATGAATGATGTTGGCAGCATGAATCGCACTCAAACTAGTGGCAATTTTAATCGCAATAGTTAAAAATTCTTCTAACTCAAAAGAAGTGCGATCGGCGATCGCTCTTAACGATTCACCGCCAAAATCTTCCAACACCATCGCTAAACCGTGACGATATGGTTGCAGATCGTAGACTTTGATGACTCCTGGAGTATTTAGAGAACGAGTTATTTCATACTCTTGTCGATAACGAGTAATGATTTCTGGCGTAGGATAATTTTCTCGCAGAACTTTGAGAATTACTGAGGTATGGTCACTCTCTCTAATTCCCCGATAAACGAAAGAATTGCTACTTTCATAGATTTGTCGAACAATTTGATAATCTTTAAGCATAATTTGGAATAATATAACTGTTTTTGACTAAAAATACTGTTTTAAGGTAAATATTGTTCGATTAAATTAAAGATCGCTTTTTCTTGAAAACCTTGAGCCAAATCTCTTAGTTTGGCAGCCAGAGGAGCATATTGTTCGTCTAATTCTTCTAGATAAACCGCTCGTTCTCGGATTTTCTTCATACTGCCCAGCATCGCTAACTCGTAGAGAATTTCCATCTCTTCAGGGGGAGGAGTAACCAAAGTTTGAGCCGCATCAGCTTCTGTAGCGACTGATTGAGGGAAATTGGATTCGTCTACATCCTCATAAATCCAATTCAGCTGTAAATGTTCTTGTAACAGTGCCAGTAATTTTGCCTCGTCTACTGGCTTGGGCAAAAAAGAATCGCAACCGAAAATCTGGCTTTTGGCTCGATCCATATCGAGGACACTAGCGGAAATAGCAATGATAATTACATCCTTGATTGCAGATATGTTCCGAATTTCTTTGACTGCTTCAAATCCTGTTTTGATCGGCATTACTAAATCGGTCAAGATACACTCTGGTTTGATTTCTTGAGCCAGCTCGATTTCTTGTTGACCATCTTCTCCCAGAGTTATCTCAAACCCCAAAGGTTCCAGCATACTTTGCAATACCAGACGATTCTCTTCTTTATCGTCTACTACCAAGATGTGTCGCCGTTGCCCTTCATAACCTAAAACTCTTCTCTGTGGGCTTAATAAGTCTTGGGCTTTGACTTGTTCAACTACAGGAAAAGTAGCTTCAAACCAGAAAGTTGACCCCTTACCTAATTGACTACTGACCTGTATTTCTCCTCCCATCAGTTCGACTAGTTGCCTACTAATTGCCAGCCCTAAACCCGTTCCCGCACCACGCCGTTTGACATCTCCTACTTGTTCAAAAGGTTGAAAGATTTTCTCTAACTGTTCGGGATTCATTCCTACCCCCGTATCTTTAACTTCAAAACGCAGGTTTTGATGCAGACTATTATTTGGTTCGCTCTCTGACTCGACTAAACTTACCTTTAAGGTAACTGTGCCCATATCAGTGAATTTAACTGCATTACCTAAGAGATTGAGTAATACTTGTCGCAGTCTTTTTTCATCGGCTTTAATACCTGTTGGCAGTTGTGGATCTAACTCCGACTGGAATAAAACATCTTTTTCTAATGCCCGCATTTTAATAATGCCTGCCACACTAGAAAGGAAGCTAGCCAGATGGAGATCGCTACCATAGAGTTCGAGTTTGCGGGCTTCAATTTTGGAGAGGTCGAGGATATCGTTAATGAGAGTCAGTAAATGGTTGCCACTTTGATGAATTATTTTGAGTCCATTGTCTTGATTATCCGTTAAATGGCGATCGCGCTTGAGAATTTGAGCGTAACCTAAAATACCGTTAAGAGGTGTCCGCAGTTCATGGCTCATACTAGAGAGAAATTCGCTTTTGGCTTGACTGGCGATTTCGGCAACTTCTTTGGCTTGTTTAAGTTCGGCAGTACGTTCTTCTACCCGATGCTCTAGTTCTTGATTGAGTTGCTGTAACTTAAATTCAGCCTTTTTAAGATCTTGCAAATCTTGTTGATTGCCATAACCCTCACGACGCAACCAAACTGACAGATAGGTCATCATACCAATGAAGGGCAGAAAGTAGGTGATGTGCGAACAGAACATCATCCAAAAATGGGAATTATCAAAAACATAAACAGGCGAACCGAGAGTCTGAGCATAACCCAGTACTAGATGGTGCAAATAGATAGATACAGTAGCGACAATAATCGTGCGCCAGTCACGATAGTAAAGCAACACACCGATTAAGCCAAAGGCTGAGAAATGTGCTTCGGTAACACCCCAGTTCTGATGAATAATTAGGGCAGTGTAAATCATAAAAGCCAATGCCATAAATAATCGAGTGTTTAACTCGCCTGAATGCTGACGCATCAGCCAAATTGAGATTAATAAAGTAGGTAATCCAACTACAAAAACGGCGATAAAAGTGTTATGTATAGGAGCAATTGCCAAACACACCAAAAACAGGAAAAAGTTCATGCCCACCATAATGCGATCTGCACGCTCGCGATAGGGTTTTAGTAGGGTGTCAAAGGCGGCTTCTGAGGCAATACTTTTAGAGATTATTGGAATATTCATAGACATTAACAGCATTATTTTTAGTAATTTAGATATCTGAATAAATAAGTAGAGTTTTAAGGTAAATATTGCTCGATCAAATTAACGATCGCTTTTTCTTGAAAACCACTAGCTAAATCTTTGAGTTTTTTGGCTAGAGGGGCGTACTGTTGGTCTAATTCCTCTAAATAAATCGCTCGTTCCCTGATTTTCTTCATACTGCC
>JASJDX010000520.1 GCA_030064975.1 Pleurocapsa sp. MO_192.B19 | reverse complement strand
TCTGGTTCGTCCACCTCTTGATAAATCCAATCCAACTGTAAATACTCTTGTAGCAATGAGAGTAATTTGGGTTCGTCTATCGGTTTGGGGAGAAAAGCATCGCATCCCGCCAGTTGACTTTGATGGCGATCGACTTCTAAAACGCTAGCGGAGATAGCAATAATGGGAGTATTCTTAATTTCTGGAATTTGGCGAATTTCCTGAGCGGCTTCAAAACCAGTTTTCACGGGCATTACCAGATCGGTAATGATTAAATCTGGTTGGAGTTGTTGAGTCAGTTCAATTGCCTGTTGTCCGTTTTCTGCCATCACAATTTCAAATCCTAGAGGTTCGAGCATATTAAGCAGTAACAAACGATTAGCTTCTTTATCATCGACGACTAAGACTTGACGGCGTACGCCCTGATAATTGATGACTCTGCCGATAGCATCTGGTTTAGTTACCGTGGCAATTTTCACTACGGGTAAAGCAAGCTCAAACCAGAAGTTAGAGCCTTTGCCTAATTCGCTGCTGACTTGTAGTTCCCCTGCCATCAATTCCACTAACTGTTTGCTAATCGCTAAACCCAAACCAGTACCCATGGAGCGTTTCTTAACGTCACCCACTTGCTCAAAAGGTTGAAATATTTTCTCTAGCTGTTGGGGTGTCATGCCTACACCAGTATCGATAACTTCAAAGCCGAGCGTTTGGCGATTACCTTGTATCTTTCCGATACTGCTAACCCTGAGAGTTACTTGTCCGCGTTCGGTAAATTTAACTGCATTCCCTAGGAGGTTGATTAATACTTGGCGCAAACGTTTTTCATCGGCTTGGATTCCGGTCGGTAAAGGTGTGGTTGCTTCGTAGACAAATGAGACATCTTTTTCCAATGCCCGCAGCCGAATAATGCCGATAATTCCTTCTAGAAAGACTGAGAGATTGAGATCGCTCTCGAATAGTTCTAACTTGCGGGCTTCAATTTTAGACAGATCGAGAATATCGCTAATCAGGGTTAGTAGGTGATTGCCACTTTGATTGATAATTTTTAATCCATCTGCTTGACGCGCGGTAAGATTGCGCTCGCGCCTGAGAATTTGGGCATAACCCAGGATTCCATTGAGGGGGGTACGCAACTCATGACTCATACTGGAGAGAAAATCACTTTTGGCTCGACTGGCACTATCTGCTTGTTCTTTGGCTGCTTGTAATTCAATGGTACGCTCTGCAACTTTTTGCTCTAGGGTTTGAGAGTAGTCCGCTAATTGCTTGTTCGCTTGCTCTAATTCGCAATTGAGTTGGGCTAGTTGAGCATAAAAACGAGCATTTTCTAAGGAAATAGCAGCTTGGGTACAGAGAAAGTTGAGAATCTGGACGCGCTCTCTGGTAAATACCCCACTGGTAGATTGATTGTGCAAATAGAGAATGCCATTCAACTTTCCTTGATTAAGAAGAGGCAAACAGAGCAGACTCTTGGGTTGTTGCTGTCTCAGATAATCGTCAATAACAGGTAAATTGGTAGTGAGATTATCAATTACCACTACTTCTTGGGTGTTTTTGACATACTGAATTAGCTTGACAGCTAGATTGGGATTGCCCTCCAGGGGTTCAGAGCAAAGTTCTGTGGTTTCAGGTGTAGCAACAGCTTCAACTTGCCAGTTACCCTCCCCATGGGGCAGGATTAAGACACAGCGATCGCCACCAGAGTTGTGTAGAATAATTTGGGTGAGTTGGTGTAGTAGCTTATCTAGTTGGATAGTCCCCGAAAGTGCCTGAGATGCTTGAAAAATAGAAGCAAAATCTAGAGCAGTATTGATGTTGCTATCTGAATTACTCGTTTTTGTAGCAGATTGGATAGAGAAACTGGGATTAGTAAGATTAGAAAGGGTATCGAAGGTGTTGACACTGTTTGCTGTCTTTAGCAAATGGGGATAGCGACTTTGAAGAACATCAATTTTGGCTTTAGCACCCCAACGGGCGTAGCAATAATAAGCTTCCTGCATATAGCTAGCAGCAATTCTCTCTTTACCCCAATCGAGGTAAAACTTAGCAGCTAGTTCATTAGCTAAGGCTTGTTCTTGAATATATTCGTTAGCTTTAGCACCTGCGATCGCGCGCTCGTAGAGTTCGAGTGCTTCTGCTCTTTGCCCCCATACTCGATACTGTTCTGCCTCAAGTAAGTCACATTTATGGGCAAAAGTCATAGGTGCGTAAACTGACGATTGCTGGAGTTTTGCCAAATCTTCGGCAATCTCTTGAGAGTTAGCCAGGAGGGTGAGAGCGTGATAAAAGTGAAATGCCCCTAGTGTGACTGCTGCTGCAATACCAGCGATCGCAGTTTCAGCCAGTTGAGCGATTTCGTAGGCGGTGTCTGGGGTGGCAAAATGATATGCCAGGATCAGTTTGTGGACATAGGCAGTGCCAACAGAGAAGCTATCTCCAGCAGCTTGATGTTGAGGGATACGCTCCCTTTCGTTATAAGCATCGCCAATTAGCTTTTGTGGGTCGCTATTGTTTCCAGTCCAGTTTAAAATAGCTTGTTGTACGATCTGATGGTAATTGAGACCAGTAGATTGCTTAAGGTGGGCGATCGCATCGCCATAATTCTGGGTTTTTTGCTGTACTGACCATAAATTTTGCCCTGCGAAATAAGCCCCTTGGCAATGGTTAAAGGCACAATAGGAGGCAAACTCTAAATCACCCGATTCCAATCCCGCTTGGTAGCCCTCCAATAGAGGATTAAGTCCAGTTGTTAAATGATCTCGCCAGACTCGCACAAAGGAATAAACCACATTATGAATTTTTGCCTTAAATTCCAGACTCTGAGATTTCTCCATCAACCCTAAAGCAATATCCACTGACTGATTTCCTGCTGCAATTTCCCCCAATGCACAGAGAAGTAATCCATAGGCCGAGAACCCATAAGCGGTTTCTCGGGCGTAACCAAACTGTAGAGATAATTCAACTTGCTTGAGGACAATCATGGGAAACAATGCAGGTTCACCAAGATAGGCGGCGGAAGCTGTAGTGCTGAGAATGTTCATTGCTGTAAGCTTTTCTGGAGCGCTCATTGGCTCAAGACTATTGACATCTTTAATCTCTGCTAACCTCTGCTGAATCTTAGCCATCATGGATTGCATCAACTCTGGAGTGCTAGTTTTGGGTAATTCCACCCCCAGGGATTGTAAAACTGTGCCAGCCAGTTGAATTGCCTCTGCTAATTTACTGCGTGCAATCAAGGATTGAATCTGAATTGCGATCGCTTTAACTCGATCTAAGACATTGCTCGTATGGTCGAGAATAGTTGCAACTAAGCGATCGACACCCTCAAATTCTCCGATCAAACAGGCAGATTCGGTAGCTTCAATATGCAGATCCAGTGTCAGGGCAAAGCTTTGTTCCCAGGCATCAGCACCTAGCAGTTCCAGTCCAACTTGGCAGTATTGTTCAGCCGCTTCGTAGGCAGATGACAGTCGAGCTTTTCTTCCTGCTAAAAGATTGAGGGATATCAGTTGCTCCCGCTGTTGTTGTGAACTAATTTGTTCTCTACCCAAGTTGAACTGGTTGGCGATCGCAAAAACCCGATCATCCAGTTGATTTTTAGGGGTTGTGTTGTAGAGTAACTGCCCAATTTTGAAGTGGGTTGCTTGTTTATGTCCGTCTGGAATTAGAGAATAGGCAGCTTGTTGAATGCGATCGTGCAAAAATCGGTATTGAATTGAGATATCTTGGTTTTTAGCTCGATCCTGTTCCTCAACCTGAAAAGACTGATAAGCTTCATTGTCTATCAAGATCAGTTCGTCTTGCAACGGTTGCCATAAATGCGCTGTTATTTGCTTCTGACTTTGTTCGCATACCACTGTTAAGGTAACTAAATCAAACCGATTACCAATACAAGCAGCTAGCTTTAATACTTCTTGAGTAGCTGGAGGCAACTTTCGCAACCGCTTGACCATAAATTCCACCACATCATCAGTCAAAGCCAGTTGCTTGAGCCGAGCTAAATCAAACTGCCAGTAATTTTCTTGACGATTAAATGTAATACACCCATCCTCATGTAACCCTTTCAGAAATTGACTGGTAAAAAAGGGATTTCCTCCAGTTTTCTGATACACTAGAGGCGATAAGGACGCTGCAATCTCTGCCTGACACAGCAAGGTATCAGTCACCAAGCGAGTAACATCTACCTGCCTTAAGGGACTCAAAGTCAGGGTATTCATCCTCGCTCCCTGTTGCTGAATCTCATCCAGCGTCAACATTAATGGGTGGGCTGGATAGACCTCGTTATCTCGATAAGCTCCTAGAACCAACAAATAACCCCCCTCCAATTCATTCAGTAATAGCTGAAGTAGGTTTAATGATGCTGAATCTCCCCACTGCAAGTCATCTAGGAAAATTACCAGGGGATGTTCTTTGGTCGTAAAGATCCGTACAAACTTGCCAAATAGTAAGTTAAAGCGATTTTGGGCTGCATTACCAGAAAGTTCGGCAACGGGGGGTTGTTGACCGATGATGCTTTCCAACTCAGGAATCACCTCGATCATAATCTGCCCGTTTTCCCCTACTGCTGACAGAATTTTGGCTTTCCAATTAGCCAATTCCCTATCGGATTCACTCAGCAACTGTCCCATAAAACTACGGAAGGCTTGGATAAAGGCTGAGAAGGGAATATTGCGATTGAACTGATCGAATTTTCCTTTGATGAAATAGCCGTGCTTACGGGTAATCGGCTTGTGAACTTCGTTGACCACCACCGTTTTACCCACACCTGAAAAACCAGCTACCAGCATTAACTCTGTTTTGCCTCCCGCAACCCTCTCAAAGGCATCGAGTAAGCTTTGAACTTCCTGCTCTCTACCGTAGAGCTTTTCACGAATCAAAAAGCGATCGCTCAGATCCCGTTGTCCTAATTCAAAATCAGCGATTACTCCTGTTTCTTGCCACTGGCTCAAGCACTGCTGTAAATCATGCTTGAGTCCTAAATCGCTCTGGTAGCGGTCTTCTGCGGTTTTTGCCATCAGTTTCAGCACTATTTGAGAAACTACAGGAGGAATAGCAGGATTCAATTGGTGCGGTGGAATAGGCTGCTTTGCCAAATGAGAGTGAACTAACTCGATCGCCTCGGTAGCGGTAAAGGGTAACTGTTGGGTTAGCAGTTCGTAAAAAGTAACCCCTAGAGAATAAAAATCTGTACGGTAGTCTAAGGTGCGATTCATTCTTCCTGTCTGTTCGGGAGAAATATATGCCAGAGTACCTTCTAGACAATTGGGATGTTTAAGGTTGAGATTTTCCCACGAGAAAACCGTAGCAATACCAAAATCAATTAACTTTAACTCTCCAGTCTGAGGATTGAAAACAATATTACTGGGGTTAATATCTTTATGAATGACGTTAGCAGCATGAATCGCAGCCAAACTATCGGCGATTTTAATAGCAATAGTTAACAATTCTTCTAGCTTAAAGGAAGTGCGATCGCTCATAGCTTTTAAAGATTCGCCACCAAAATCTTCCAAAACCATTGCTAAACCATGACGATATGGAAGTAATTCGTAGACTTTAATTACACCTGGAGTATCTAGAGAACGAGTTATTTCATATTCTTGTCGATAACGAGTAATGATTTCTGGCGTGGGATAATCTTCTTGGAGAACTTTGAGAATTACTGAGGTGCGGTCACTCTCTCTAATTCCCCGATAAACGAAAGAATTTGCACTTTCATAAATTTGTCGAACAATTTGATAACCTTTAAGCATAATTTTCACTAATTTGACTGTTTTTACCCCATAAATACCGTTTTAGACTAAATATTGTTTGATTAAATTAATGATCGCTTTTTCTTGAAAGCCTTGAGTTAGGTCTTTAAGTTTGGCAGCCAGAGGAATATATTGTTCGTCTAATTCTTCTAGATAAATTGCTCTTTCGCGGATTTTCTTCATACTCCCCAGCATTGCTAGTTCGTAGAGGATTTCCATCTCTTCTGGTGGTGGAGCAATTAAAGTTTGATTAGCCGTAGCTTCTGTGGTTGTAAGATTGGCTGAACTTGATTCTTGTATCTCTTCACAAATCCAATCCAACTGCAAATACTCTTGTAAAGCAGCTAGTAATTTTGTCTCGTCTACTGGTTTGGGTAAAAAAGAATCGCAACCGAGAACTTGACTCTTGGCTCGATCCATATCCAACACGCTGGCAGAAATAGCGATAATTACTACATCTTTTACTTCAGGTAGATTACGGATTTCCTTAACTGCTTCAAAGCCCGTTTTGACTGGCATTACTAAATCAGTCAAAATACAGTCGGGTTTAAGCTCTTGGGCAAAATCGATTTCTTGTTGACCATCATCTGCTAAACTCACCTTAAACCCTAATGGTTCAAGCATATTTTGCAGTACCAAGCGATTCTCTTCTTTGTCATCTACTACTAGGATGTGTTTTTTCTCACCTCGATAACCAACAATTTGACGTTGAGTTTCTTCTCTTGCCTCTAGATTGATTAGCGTTTCTATTACAGGCAAAGTAACTTCAAACCAGAAAGTTGAACCTTTACCAATTTCGCTAAGGACTTGCAGTTGCCCACCCATTAATTCAACTAACTGTTTGCTAATAGCTAAACCCAATCCAGTTCCTTCTTCTTGGCGTTTTTTATCTCCTACTTGTTCAAAAGCTTGAAAGATTTTATCTAGCTGTTGGGGATTCATCCCAATCCCAGTGTCGATAACTTCAAAGCGGAAAGTTTGGAAGTTGACAAAACTGCTATTATCCTCCTCTGCAATGGAAATACTACTAGGACTAGCACTAATATTGAGAGTTACTTGCCCTAGATCGGTAAATTTAACGGCATTGCTTAACAGATTGAGTAAAATCTGGCGCAGACGTTTTTCATCAGCAAAAATACCCTTGGGGAGAGCAGTTAAAGCTTGACATTTAAACCTAATATTTTTTTCCATTGCTCGCATCTTGACAATGCCCTCCACTCCAGCCAAGAAGGTTTCGAGATGAATATCTGTAGGGCAAAGTTCTAGCTTACGTGCTTCGATTTTTGATAAATCTAGGATGTCATTAATTAGGGTTAATAAGTGATTGCCACTATCATGAATGATTTTTAGACCCTTGCTTTGATGGGGGGTTAAAGAGCGATCGCGCCTCAGAATTTGAGCATAGCCTAAAATACCATTGAGGGGAGTCCGTAATTCATGGCTCATGCTGGAAAGAAATTCACTTTTAGCTTGGTTGGCAACTTCGGCTTTTTCTTTAGCTTGGGCAAGTTCTTTAGTACGTTCGGCAACACGAGATTCTAATTCTTCTTTAGATTGCTTCAGGGCAACTTCGGCTTCTTTGCGCAGGGTAATGTCTTGAAAAGTACCTAAAATGCCAATTACCTTTCCTTCCGCATCATGGAGCGGAATTTTATTAGTTTCTAGCCAAGCTTCTTTGCCGTCTGCTTGAAGTTGAGGTTCTACAATACTCAATTCTGCGGTATTGGATTCCATTACTTTGCGATCGCATTCTCGAAAGAAGTCAGACTCTTCTTGCTTCCAGGGTAAATCGTAATCTGTTTTATTTACGATCATCTCTGGAT
>JASJDX010000519.1 GCA_030064975.1 Pleurocapsa sp. MO_192.B19 | reverse complement strand
AATTCAACTTCAGGAGTTTCGCTTAAAGGCTCACCATAGCGAATATTGTTTTTGATGCTAGCACTAAATAAAAAACTATCTTGGGGTACATAAGCGATCGCTTTTCTTAAGGTAGCCAGATCTAATTTAGTAATATCGCAATTATCTAAAAATAATTCTCCTGACTGCACATTTAATAGACGCGGAATAGCATTAGCCAGAGTAGACTTACCCGAACCAATTGTTCCCACAATAGCAACGGTTTCTCCAGGCTTAATAGTAAAGTTTAAATCATATAGTGCAGGGGTATGAGAACCTGGATAGGTATAGGTAAGATGACGGGCGGTAATTTCTCCCTTAATCTCTTCTTGAGGTAAAACAATGGGGTTAGGAATATTTTTAATTTTGGGTTCAGCCTTTGTAATAGATTCCACGCGATCAATACTGACTTCTCCCTGTAGATAAGCGGTAATGGTAAAGCCTAACAAAGCGGTGGGAAAGACTAATCGTTCGACAAATAATGCTAAGGCAATAAAGTCACCAACGCTGATTTGTCCATTGGCGATCGCTCCTGTACCCAACCACAAGAGAATTAATAAGCTAATGTTGGCAAGCCCTTCAATGACGGGGAAAAGAAAATTCCTGGTTCTCGCTAGCTTCAAATTTGCCTCTAATAGCTTCTGATTTTTCTGCTTGAAAGCTAATCTTTCTTGAGCTTCTTGAGCGTAAATCCTAATCAAAGCCATACCACTCATGTCTTCTTGAATTAGCTCACTAAGATCGGAAAGTTTTTCTTGAATTTCTTGTTGATAGCGACGTAGCTTAGTACTAAATAACTGTACCGTCGTTAACATAACTGGATAGACGGCGATCGCCAATAAGGTAAGTCGCACGTTAATCTTCAACATGGCAGGAAGAGTAAAGGCGTAGGCAAAGATAATATTGACAAAACTCAACACCGCAAACCCCACCAAACGACGAATATTATCTACATCACTGGTGGCGCGGTTGATTAAATCTCCCGATGTATTGTCAGCAAAATACCCTGGTTCAATGGTGAGTAAATGCCTGAAAATTCCTTGTTTAAGACCAAACTCGACTTGTCTCCCTGCACCAAAAATAGACACACGGGACAACATCCGAAATCCCCACATCACCGCCGCAAGAAGCAACAGCCATAACGCTGAACGAGATAATTGAGCAAAACTGAATTCTCCCTCTAGTTGGTTAATGCTGTCTCGAATTAATAGGGGAATATAAACCCCCAATGCATTAACGATCACTAAAGCGATCGTTCCTAATAAAACTGTTCGCCAGTAGGGACGAAGATAGTTGCCTAGTTTCTGTAGCCTTGAATTTGCCATGCTACAAATCTTAACAATTTTTTCTTATCTAACCAACACTCTTTAGAAAGATAATTTATGAATTAGTGGTCAGACCAATAGAGGGCAAAGGAAATAATTTAATCCTCATCCCTCATTCTTTAATTGAATTATTTCTCATCCCCTAATTTATCTTTCTTCCATAGGAATATAGGGAGCATTATGTTCTCCCGTATAAACTTGAGTTGGACGGAAAATACGGTTTACTGCCAGTTGTTCTTTCCAGTGTGCTAGCCAGCCAGCGACACGAGCGATCGCAAAAATGGGAGTAAATAAATCGCTAGGAATACCTAATTTTCGATAAACCAAACCAGAATAAAAATCGACGTTGGGATAGATGCCCTTGTATCCTAATTTTTTTTCAATAACTTTTTCTAGTTCTAAAGCCAGATCATAATAGTGATCGTGTCCTGTTTCGTCAAATAGCTTTTCGGCTAATTCTTGTAAGATAGTTGCTCTAGGATCTTTGACTTTATAAACTCGATGTCCAAAACCCATGATTTTTTGCTTGTTGGCAATGAGATTTTCGACATAAGGCTGAACATTATTAACTGAACCCATGTCTTCTAACATGAATAGCACTTCTTCATTTGCACCTCCATGAAGAGGCCCTGCTAAAGTACCAACGGCAGAAGCTACCACCGCATAGGGATCGGTCAAAGTCGAAGCAGTTACCATTGCCGAAAAAGTCGAGGCATTAATCGTATGTTCTGCATGAAGAGTTAAACAAACATCGAAGACTTGTGCTTCTAAAGGATGGGGTTCTCTCTCCGTAAGCATATACAAAAAGTTGGCTGCATAATCAAGATTATCGTTGGGTTTAATAGCATCATTTCCCCGACGCATTTGATGAAACGCCGCAACCATTGTGGGAATTTTAGCCAGAATACGTACTACTGCTTTTCTAATATATTCAGGGTCATCTAATGCCCGACGAGCGTAGAATAGACCTAAGGCTGCTGCTGATGTTTGTAGAGCATCCATGGGATGTCCAGTCTCAGGACAACATTTCATCATGTCCCGAATACGATATTTAATGCGGCGATGATAAATAATATCAGTTTGAAATTTTTGAAGCTGTTGTTTGCTGGGTAGTTTACCCCATATTAGTAAGTAAGCAGTTTCTAAAAAACTACCCTGTTTAGCTAATTGTTCGATCGCAATACCGCGATATTCTAAAATTCCTTTCTGACCATCAACAGAACTAATACTAGATTTTGTAGCAGGAATACCTTCTAAACCTGGCTTATATTCACAAAAAAATGTTGCTGTCATAGATTTTCCTAAATTAATTTAAAGATAATATATTTGAAATTAGCCCAAATCAAGCATTCTTGAGGTTGTGGAAGTTGCCAAAATCAAGATTAAGCTAAAAGCTATATTATTCTTATTTTATCCGTATAGAATCTAATTTTCTATTTTATGATCTTAGAACAATTACTATACAGGTATTTCGCTATTTTAGATAGTGGGATAAATTAAAATAGAAAATTTTTAGGATTAGCAACTTGTACCTACTATCTTTCAAGAAGCAAATAATTGAGATTCAACATTAGTAATAATTTAATAACAATTTAATCTCTAGATGCTGAATTAGTAGATATTTCCTGGGGAGGAAAAAATACAAATAGAACTAAAGATGTTAAGGAAAAAGTACGATTTGTGTTATTTAATGACGAAATAAAATTTCTAGACAAAGGAAATGATATTAATTTTTGCTGATATTTTTTCTCTTCCAGCACATTTATTGCTAGTAAAAAACCTCCAAAGAAAGAAAGCAATAGACTACAAATTAAAATCAACATAAATCCTCTTGACAAGCAAAATACTATCTCAAAATTACTATGCATAACATAGCTGACGAAGCAATAATTTGGCAACATATATTAATATAAACAGCTACATCGTAACATAGCGCAATATTCTTTTAAGCTTTCAAGTTGGTTATGGGATTAATTGAACAAGGTTCAGATTCTGATTAGCACTAGAAAATAACAATCAAACTTTTGTTAATTGAGATGACAGCTGATTAATCAAAATCTCAGCTTTCGATGCTAGATCATGACAATTTTAATCTAGGGTAGAATTAGCGACTAATTAGCAGATTCTGCTGATTTTTGACCATAGTTACAAAATTAGAGAGGATCTGTAACCCATTGTCAGAAGACTTTTCAGGGTGAAACTGTACTGCTAGCAAATTATCACGAGCGATCGCTGCTGTCACAGTTTGTGAGCCGTGAGTCACCGTAGCTGCATCAACACTCTTATCTACAGGATCGACATAAAAAGAGTGAACAAAATAAACATAAGGATCTCTAGGTAAATCTTGCCACAAAGTAAGTTGAGACTGAATCAGTTCTAATTGATTCCAACCCATTTGGGGAATAGTGATGTTGGGCTCACTTTTAAAACGACGCACAATACCAGGAATAACTCCTAAACCTCTTTCTGTTCCCTCTGCTGAACCGTCGAACAAAATTTGTAAACCCAAACAAATACCCAAAAAAGGTTTTCCTGAAGCGATCGCTTTTTTAATCGGTTCTTCTAAGTTACGTTCTCTAATGTGTTGCATCGCGGGATCAAAAGCTCCCACTCCAGGCAAAACAACAGCATCAGCTGCCAAAATCTCTTGAGGAGAACTAGTGATTTGAGGAATTGCACCTGCTTTTTCTAAACCTTTGCACGCAGAGTGAAGATTTCCCATCTCGTAGTCAATGACAGCTACGTTAACCATAATTTTCCTCTTCAGATTTAATTTCTTCTTTAAATATCTTAAACAACTCCGTCAGCAATTTAAGGAATTTAAGAATTCCAATCATCAAATCATAAAAATCAAGATTTAACTAAAGCCCGATGTCCACAGAACCCTACAATCAGAATAGGGAGCAAAAGCAAAATCATCAATGAAACCAACTTTTAAAAATAGGCTGGCTTGGGAACAAGCGCAAATACTGATGCAACCTGCAATGTTGCGGGTAGTAGATAATATCCGCAAAGAACTCGAATCATCCAACTGGAAAGGAACATACAAAGAAGTAACTGTACCAATTCCTGGTTATCATCTTTGTTTAACTCGCCCAGGATATCAAGTTGAGATTGATGTTTGGGAGCTTTGTTATAAAGTTTGTTTCTTAGAATATGAACCAATTCAACACATTTTTAGCCAAGAAGACGAGGGTGCTTATCCTGTAGATGTAGATACGCGATTAATCGACGATGCAGGGGAAGTAGACTGGCAATTATTAGAATCAAAAGCACAACAATCAGTTAGAAAAGTTTTTAATACTCTTCCTAAACAGAAACAGTAATCACCTAATCACCTAATCAGTAATTAAAAGTTGTCGAATAATTTAATAAAAATCATGGAATTAAAACAAGTTCAAGAATCAGCAGGAGCAATTTTCGACGAAACAGGAATTGTTCTTAGTTTTAACAATGATAATGAGGCTTTAGAAGCGATTAATAATGGTGTAGCAATATGCGATCGCTCTCACTGGGGAGTACTAAAAATTACAGGAGAGGATCGTCTGCGCTATCTTCATAACCAAAGTACTAATGACTTTGAAAAATTACAGTCAGGACAAGGTTGCGATACTGTATTTGTTACTTCTACTGCACGTACTTTAGACTTGGCTACAGCTTATGTTACCGAAGATGCGGTATTAGTCTTAGTGTCGCCTAATCGTCGAGAGCAATTATTAACCTGGCTGGATCGCTTTATTTTCCCCTTTGATAAAGTTGAATTAACTGATGTTTCAGAAGAATCAACGGTATTTAGTTTAATTGGTACACAAAGCAGTAATTTATTATCCTCCCTAGTTACAGAGGCAATTCCTCAGAAAAATTCGGGAGATCCCCATTCAAGAAATCACTATGTAGTAACTATTGCTAATGTTCCTGTGCGAATAGCTTTGGGGAGTGGCTTAGCAACTCCTGGATATACGCTAATTTTAAAGAGGGACAATGCAGGTGCAGTTTGGTCAAAATTGATTGAGATGGGGGTAATTCCTTTTGGCGATCGCCTGTGGGAAAGTTGGCGAGTGCAACAAGGTAGACCAATACCAGATCGAGAATTAACCGAAGACTACAACCCTTTAGAAGCAGGACTTTGGCAGACTATTTCTTTTGAAAAAGGCTGTTATATAGGTCAAGAAACCATTGCTCGTTTAAATACTTATCAAGGAGTCAAACAAAAACTTTGGGGAATTAAGCTTAGTCAATCTGTTGCACCCCAAACACCGATCACTATCGAAGATAGTAAGGTAGGAGTGTTAACTAGTTATACCGATACTCCTGATGGTTGTTATGGCTTAGGATATGTCCGTACTAAAGCTGGAGGGGAAGGCTTAAAAGTCCAGATAGGTAATGCGCAGGGAGTACTTGTTGCTGTACCATTTGTGCATCATGAAGACTGATTGAGCTGACTGCCTGACATATCTGTGTCAATCCAAGTGTTTTCGTGAAAATCTGATTTTTTAAGTACGATATATCAATACTTATGACGCGATTGGCTTTGCCACTGCGCGGAGCGCAATCGCTTAATCAGAAAAGAGCTTTTTAGCAAAAAAACATAATCTATACAGAGCAAGACTTTGAGATACTTGTGTCAGGCAGTCAGCTGATTGAGTTACTGCGTTTGAGTTGAATAGAACATACAAGTTGACTCGGAAAGCTGATAGCTAATAGCTAATAGCTAAAAACTAGTTACTAAACAGCGTAGTCTATCAAGCATAAAAACTGCTGTAAGTAACTGATGTTACGCAAAAGCTATCATATTGAGATGAGTAAAAAGCTTTTGGAACTATATAACGATTATCTTATCGTACTGGCATCTTGTATTTGGCTTGGAGTGACTTCAACTGTAATGCGACCTGAATAGAAGCAATCTACAAATAACTTACTATTTTGTAATTAATTATTTGTAACAATTATTATCTCTATCTAAGAGAGTACATAATATATAATATTGTTGTAGAAATACAATATTGACAATATTGTCAAATCTAAATAAATTAAAAGGTTCAAACTAAATAACAGTTAATTTGAGCTAATTATTATGTATGATATTTTTGAGTTCAGCAATAGCTGGAAACACGGTACTATAAGTAAGTTTGAGCAAAATCTCTTCTTTGCTATTAACTTAAAACGCAAAATAATTTAGTTTCCTGATTCAATTCAAACAGTTTACAGAAATATATTTCAAGAATCTATAAAGATCGAGTTTTTTAATTAAAACTATGCGAGGAAAAACTATCTGATCAAAGAATACAAAAGTTAGGAGAAAAACATGAGTTCAACCCTACAAATCAATTCAAGAGATCAAAATTATATTCCCAGAAAATATAATAAAGTAATTGAAATGTTACTTAGCCAAGATATCCATGTTCTCACTAATAATGAAGCTCAGTCTGGCTCAAACCCTTGGGATATTATTTGCCGAAATGATCGACGCAACGATGTGCTTAAGCAATTTACTAAATTCAAAACATTGGGACTGGGAAATACATATATTGAAGGATTTTGGCATTGCGAGAGAATAGACCTAATGTTTAAACGTCTTTTTGATCTCAATCTAGAAACTAGGTCTAATTCCATCATGTTTGAGATGCCCAATTCATTCCCTTTAATTTTGGAGCAATTGCTATATAAGTTTTTCAATATTTCATTAATTAAGCAACGAGAGGTAGCCAAAAAACAGTATAATCTCCCGACGCAGCTTTTTGAAGGTTTCTTAGGGGAGTCAATGAAATATACTACTGGAGATTGGACAGGATTAGATAAAACTCCAGAAAATTTGACTGCTGCTCAAATGCAGAATTTAGAATATTGGGTCAAAGAGCTAAAAATCAAAGATGGAGATATTATTCTTGATTGTGGCTGTGGATGGGGAACTTTACCCCAATATTTAGCGGAGCGTTTTAATTTGACCTATATTGGCATCACAATATCCGATGTACAGGTAGATTATTGTCGCTCTAAATTTTCTGAAGTAGAGAATTACTACTTCTATAATCATAGTTACCACGACCAATATCACCAGATTCTCACTGAATCTGGTGTCGATCACATTACCAAGTGTATCTTCCTCGAAACAATCGAACATGGGGGAACTAGAAACTGGGCCAATATTCTCAAGAATGTACGACTGGTAATGAGTCAGGATGGAATATTAGGAATTCAAACCATTGGCTC
>JASJDX010000518.1 GCA_030064975.1 Pleurocapsa sp. MO_192.B19 | reverse complement strand
GGTCCAAATGTTCTCGCTGTTGATATTTTCTGTGGTCAATTAACACAGCGGGAATATTATATTTCTCAGCACGTTCTTTTACCTTGGCATTAGGATTGTTATAAATTAATACTTGAATCTTGGCATTCAATTTTCCATCAGCGATCGCTTTGGCTACAGCTTCAAAATTAGTCCCACTACCAGAAGCCATAATTCCTAACTGAAGAGGGGCAGAATCAACTGTAGATTGGAAAGCAGATAATGACAGATTAGGAGAGATTAATACTTTGCTAGAATCTTCTAGGTTATCTGGGATAACTGATTCGGTCATTAGTTTTGTCCTTGCGTTGTATACCCGTAGCTACTGAAAACGCGATTACCCTTCGGGTAGGCTTCGCGATTGGGCTTTGCCCACTGCCCTGCGGGCAATCGCTTTATATTTTTATTGATGAATTTATCATTATCTAACAAAAAAAGCAGTTTGAATATAGTGTCGCTTTTTGCTGGCTGTGGAGGTTTAGATTTAGGCTTTACTCAAGCTGGATTTAAGACTATCTGGGCTAATGAATGGGATAAAGAAATTTGGCAAACTTACGAATCGAATCATTCCAATACTTATTTAGACCGTAGAGACATTAGAAAAATTCCCTCTTCAGATATCCCTAATTGTATTGGTATTGTAGGTGGCCCTCCTTGCCAAAGTTGGAGTGAAGCAGGAAGACAAAAAGGAATCAAAGACGATCGCGGTCGCTTATTTTTAGAATATATTCGGATTTTACAAGATAAACAGCCGTTATTTTTCCTAGCCGAAAACGTTTCAGGAATGCTGCACCAAAAACACGAGGTTGCTCGTAATAATATTATTGGCGCATTTGAAGAAGCAGGATATGAGGTGAGTTTCCAATTGCTGAATTCAGTTGATTTTAATGTACCTCAACACAGAAAACGAGTTATTTTTGTGGGCTTTCGTCAGGATCTTGAAAAGGTATTTGATTTCAAGACAATTAATAAACAACAATCAATACTGACTCTTAAAGATGCAATCTGGGATTTAAGAAAATCAGCTAAGAGGGCTAAAGAAAAAAATAAAACTAATGCTGAGGCTTGTTTAATCGCCAACGCAGGAGTGGAACATGCGCCGTGCGACGGCGCGTTTCCTCCTGCCAATCATGAATATGCTATTGGTGGTTTTTCTAGTATGTATATGTCTCGTAATCGAGTGCGATCGTGGCATGAACCATCTTTTACCATCCAAGCCAGCAGTCGCCACGCCCCCATTCATCCTCAAGCTAACAAAATGATTAAAATAGGTCGGGATAAATTTATCTTTGACCCTAATTCACCCTATCCCTATCATCGTTTATCTGTCAGAGAATGTGCTAGGATTCAGACTTTTCCTGATGACTTTATCTTTTACTATCAAAATCTTAATGCTGGTTATAAAATGATTGGGAATGCTGTTCCTGTTAATTTTAGTCTAGCTTTAGCAATAGCAATAAAAGAACAATTATTATCTCACGAAACAGTAAACAGACAGCAGACTAGCAAAGCTGTGCAACTAAATCTAGATTTGGATCTTACTTCTGCCAATTAACTAAATTATTTGATGGCTAATATTCTTCAAGCTATACACACTATTGTCAGCAATGATATTCCAGATGTTGTTGATTTTTATCGTAGTCATAACAAAATAAATGCTGTTGGAGATGCTCTAGAATTATTTATCAAAGATATTTTTGCCAATACACTTAATGAAATAGACGAAGTCAGAAAACAAGAAGCTTACGAAAGAGTTTTTTCCTATGCTGGTAATGCTAATAATCCTCCAGATTTAATGCTGGCATTAGGAGACGCTATTGAAGTAAAAAAATTGAAGTCAGAAACAGCACAAATTGCCTTGAATAGCTCCTATCCTACAGCAAAGCTATGCTCTAATAGTCCTATGATTACTAAAGCTTGTCGAGAGTGCGAGCAATGGGACGAAAAAGATTTGCTATATGCTATTGGCTGCGTCAATCGACAAACACTAAGCTCACTCTGGCTAGTCTACGGCGATTGTTATGCAGCTAGCCAAGAAATTTATCAAAATATGAAAACGAGAATAGTAGCAGGAATTAATCAGACTACTGGGGTTGAATTTAGTCCTACTAAAGAACTAGGACGAGTTAACCGAGTCGATCCATTGGGAATTACTAGCTTAAGAATACGGGGAATGTGGCATATTGAACATCCTCAGAAGGTTTATGAGTATTTAGGTGTGTCAACTAAACAAGTAAATCAGAACTTTCGTTTATTTACTTTGATGCGTGAGACAAAGTATTTATCTTGTCCTGTAGAAGATAGAGACCAACTCGAATCAATCAACAATTCGAGTCTACAAATTCAAAAGGTCAAAATTAAATCCCCAGATAATCCAGTTAAAACAATTGCAGCTAGATTAATTAAATATCAAACATAAACAACCATGACCAAATCAAATCCTATCTCTTCATGGCTCGATCGCGATACTCTTGCTGCTTGGTTATTTCTTACCCCTGCACTGATTTTACTGGGTATTTTTCTGTTTTATCCCATTGGCTATTTACTGTATCTCAGCTTTACCACTGGTAGTTTTACCGTTTCAGGAATTCAATGGGTAGGTTGGCGTAACTATCTCAGGCTGTTTACTGATGCTGACTTTTGGCAGGTAATTGGCAACACGGCGTACTTTACAGTTGCCACTGTGATTCCGACGATTATTATTCCCTTGGGATTAGCTGTTTTACTCAATCGCTCTTTAGCTTTACGGGGAATTTTGCGAGCAGCTTATTTTATTCCTTCCATTACGTCTCTAGTTGCTGTAGGGTTAGCTTTTCGCTGGCTATTTCAAACCGATGGTCCAATTAACAATGTTTTGATTCAATGGGGTTTAGATCCAGTTTCCTGGTTAAGTAGTACTATTTGGGCGATGCCAATTTTGATTTTATTAAGTAGCTGGAAACAGTTAGGCTTTAACTTAGTAGTGTTTCTGGCTGGACTACAAATCATCCCTCAATCTCGTTACGAGGCTGCTGAATTAGACGGAGCAAATGGTTGGGCAAAATTTTGGTATATAACCATCCCAGGATTAAAACCTACCCTGATTTTTGCTATTTTAACTACTGCTATTTTTACTCTACGAAGTTTTGAGCAGGTTTATATTATCACTGGAGGAGGCCCTTTAAACTCTACCAATTTACTAGTTTATTATATTTACCAACAGGCTTTTTCTCGTTTTGAATTTGGCTACGCAGCAGCAGCAGCAACTATTTTATTAACGATCGCTTTAGTATTTGTTTATTTTTATTTACGTATTTGGAACGAAAAATAGCGCAGATATTCTTAGCCAGTTGCTAGTGCTGCTGGGCGGAAGTAATGAGTAATGAGTATTCAAATTGAATAAATGCTTAGTCTATTTACGCCCATGTCTACTAGTCACAGTGATGATAATCCTGCTTGATATATTTTTTGAATTTTAGCAATTAGCTTATCAAAAGCAGAATGATTGACTGAGTTATTCGGATCTAGATTCTGCATTTGTGTCAGCAGTGAGGCTTCTTCTGTAGCAATATCGTCATCGCTATAAATCAAGGTACTGACGGCCGATATTAAATTTTGATAATCTTCTGAACTAGGGTTAGAGCCAAGGTATTCTCTAAACAACTCATA
This sequence comes from Pleurocapsa sp. MO_192.B19, assembly GCA_030064975.1. Taxonomy (GTDB): domain Bacteria; phylum Cyanobacteriota; class Cyanobacteriia; order Cyanobacteriales; family Xenococcaceae; genus Waterburya. The sequence continues at coordinate 3,895 of JASJDX010000518.1, read as the reverse complement.
ACAATGTGCGGTTGAAGTAGCTTGATGGCTAGATAATAAATCTTGTAATTCTGCTGTTAATTCTAAATTTTGCTCGGCGGCTATTTTCTCTAAGAACTTTCTTTCTTCGGGTTGGACTTCTCCATCGATCCAAGCGACTGCTATCAGAATTTTGAATAAATCTCGATCGTTGCTTTTAGTTGATGGGGACATAATTACTTGTTCACCTTGATTAATTATTTTGGATTGATATCTATGAATAGATAGTCTAATCAAACAGTTTTTATGGCTAATTACTTAATCTTAGAAAAAGATGCAACATCTAAGACTAAGTCATTGTGGTTTTCTTTGACAAAAGCAAAACAATTTTAAGAAAATATTGCTTTCTTCAAAATTTACTCAAAATAATTCTGAACTTGGTAGTCATTTACAGACATTTTCTCCGATAATATAGACGAAATTACATAGGAATAGAGATTTCCGACGATTGATTATGAAAATTATTGATTCCAAGGGAAGGTTATTGGGCAAAATTAGTATTCTCGATTTAGCTGCTGCTTTTGTAATCCTGTTTGTCGTTGTCGGTATTTTCTTCTTTCCAGGTACGCCTCTAACTCAAAATATTGTTGCTCAAACTAAACAAAAACCCATTGAAGTTCAGGTATTGGTTAGGGGATTGAGCGTGGCTAATTTTGATGGTTTGGTTCAAGAATTTGAGCAAGAAAAGAAAGCTGATATTGTTATTCGTAATCAACCAGCAGGAAAAGTAGAAATAATTTCTACTCGTCCGTTACCTCGAACAACTCCTGTACCCCAACCAGACGGTACAGTCAAAGCGTTACCAGATCCGCGCCCAGAGATAGTAATGATTAAAGATCTAATAATGACTTTAGGTAGTAATGCCGAAGTAACCAAGAGTGGTTTTGTTTTGGGTGGTAGTAAAAAAATAAAAATAGGCTCATCAATTCAATTGCAAGGTAATGTTTATGACTTTAGCGGTACTGTTATTGCCATAGACGAAAAAAAATCCTAATCTCTCTAGTTATTTTCTCTAGTTATTTTCTCTAGATTATTTTAAAAGCGATCGCCTTTATGTCTATTCGTCTTCGTCAACACGTTAATCCCCTCAGTCGCAAATTCCAGCAACCGATCCAAGTACCTAATTGGCAGGAAATTTATGCTCAAAGCGATCGCTCTTGGCATTTAGATATTGGTTGTGCGCGGGGTAAGTTTTTGTGGGAAATGGCGCAACTCTATCCAGAAACTAATTTTCTTGGTATAGAAATTCGTCGCTCCCTAGTGATTGAGGCTAATCGAACTAAAGACGAATTAGGCTTAACTAACCTACACTACCTCTTTGGTAATATGAATAGTTCAGCATCGGTGTTACTAAAGTCTTTCCCTGCAAATACCTTGGAGACAATCTCAATTCAATTTCCCGATCCTTGGTTTAAAAAAAGACATCATAAACGCCGAGTAGTGCAACCAGAGTTAGTCAATACTTTGGCTGAGCATCTAGCAGAAGGGGGAAAAGTGTTTTTACAATCTGATATCAAAGAAGTGGCAAGCGAAATGCGCGAGCGCTTCGCTGCTAGTCCTTTATTAACTCAACAGCATTCAGAAACTTGGTTAGATTATAATCCTCTAGCTGTACCCACAGAAAGAGAACTATACGTCCTTGGTGATAATTTACCTGTTTATCGAGTTTTGTTGCAAAAGTTAACTCCAAGTATTGATTAAGTAGAAAAGATCAAGTTTCTTAACTAAAGAGAGTTTATTTTTTTCAGCCAATCAAGCATTGCCAACGGTAAATCAACTCTACGTCTAGTCTGGGGATTAATACAGACGTGTCTGGTTTGAGCTTTGACTAAAACTCGATCTAAATTAGCAGGGGCAAATATTTGATAGGCGATCGCAAATTCACTACCTTTAACTTGGTTAGCAATTAAGTTAATTTGCAACCTATCACCACAGAATATGGGACGAAGAAAATCTATTTCGGCATGGATAATCGGCAAGGCTATTTTCCCCTCTCTCAATATCTGCTGTAAACTAATTCCTGCCACTGCTAAAGACTCTTCATAAGCTTCGTGACAGATTTCTATTCCCCTAGCAAAATAAACTACTCCTGCTGCATCAGTATCCCCTAAATAAACTCGCCGTGAATAATCAAATGCCATTTTGCGTTAACTTGTTTAATGGTTACAGAAAATATTATTGATTATCTCTTATTCATGTTTCCCAGTTGCCTCCCTTCTGAAGTCAATAGTTTAACCGAATCAACCTCGATCGCCCTAGCGCAACAGATTAAACTAGAATCTATCCCTACACCTTTAAGCCAGGATGGTATTGCAACTACCTATGTAAACCAAGGAAGCGGTGGCGCACCGATCTTGTTAATCCACGGTTTTGATAGTTCTTTATTAGAGTTTCGTCGTCTTTTACCTCTTCTATCTAAGAAACAGTCAACTTGGGCGGTAGATTTACTGGGATTTGGCTTTACTCAACGCAATTTAGACATTCCTCTCAATCCTGAAAATATTAAAACTCACCTCTATTGTTTTTGGAAAACCTTAATCAAGCAGCCTGTAATCTTAGCAGGTGCATCTATGGGAGGTGCAGCAGCAATCGATTTTACTCTTACTTATCCCGAAGCGGTAGAAAAATTAGTCTTAATTGATAGTGCAGGTTTAGCTAAACCACCAGCTATTGGTAAGTTTATGTTTTCACCGTTAGATTATTTTGCTGCGGAATTTTTACGCAACCCTAAAATTCGCCAAAACATTAGCCGTTCAGCTTATTTTGATAAAAGTTTTGCTAGTTTAGATGCTCAAACCTGTGCTGCTTTACACTTAAAATGTCCAGATTGGGATAAATCTTTAATCGCTTTTACTAAAAGCGGTGGATATGGTTCTTTTTCTCGGCAAATCTTAACTATAGAACAGCAAACTTTAATTTTGTGGGGTAGACAAGACAAAATTCTAGGAACTAAAGATGCATCTAAATTTTCTCAGGCTATTCCCCAGAGTAAATTAATCTGGATTGAAGATTGTGGTCATGTTCCCCATCTAGAAAAACCTCAAATTACTGCAAAAGAAATTTTGAACATTTAACATTACTTTGTTCGGGTTTTTCTTTTTTTGTTTACAAATTAGACACATAATCTTGATTCAAACTTCACATAGAAAAACACCTAAGACTTTTAACATATAAAGTAATGACCGTATTTTAGAAACCTAAAATAGTCTAAAAAGCAGGTAATTCTATCCAGAGCTGGTCAGCTCCGCATTTAACGCAAAAATCCAACAAATTTTCCAACAAATTTTAAAATGCAACTTTCTAGAGTTGGATAGATAGAACTTTTAGCTGCAATAGTGTGGTCAAGTCTTTGCTCTCAGGTACTTAAAAACATTAGCCTGGGCGTACTTATACTTGCGCAAGTATAAGTTCTGCTTGAGCAATAGTAACGAAGAATCAAAATCAGTAAATACCGCTTGAAACCATAACTCAAACCTATTTGAGTTTGGCAACGGTAAATAAAACAGGAAACCTACGCCGAAGCGATAGGTAGTTTACCAAAGAATTTAATTTTAAATTTTATCTTATATTGCTCATGTACATTGCTCTAATCGCTCATTATCTTGGCCCTCGTTTAGGAATTGGACAGTATTTAGAGCGATTGTTACCGCCCTTAGTAAAAGAACTAACTCATCAAGGAGTTGAGGTAATAATTTTAGCTTCTCCCAACGCTGCTGCTAAAACACCTGCTTTGGGTAAATTGAAAAATATAGTCCGAGTCTTCCCACCCCTAGATTATTCTCCAGCAAAAAGAGCTGCTTGGTTTACTCTCCGCTTTGCCAGTTATTGTAGTAGTGAAAAAATACAGGCAGTAGTTTGGCTCTCAAATCCCCTTGTA
>JASJDX010000517.1 GCA_030064975.1 Pleurocapsa sp. MO_192.B19 | reverse complement strand
GCGCAATCGCCAATAATGAATCAAAGAAACTCGCCAGATTATTGGTTCGTATGAACTTAAAAAGTTGAGTTTCTTGAAAGCAACCCACAGACGGCGATTGCGCTCCTCGCAACTGCGAAGCTGATCACCATCCGCTATAAATGAAATAAACACTCAAAAGAAAAAAAGTCGATTTTACAAGGGCTTCGGCTCGTGTTTCTTGAAAGAGGGTTAAGCAGTCAAAGATAGGTATCTCTTGGCTAATGAAAAAGTTGTATCACGATATTCAAATGAAGCTGAAAGAATTTATTTTTCAACCATATATCTACATAGCTATTTTTCAGATTTTTGCGATCGCTTGTGATTCAGAAGAAAAAAGATTTATTAGATCTGCTTGGAATGCCGATTAACAAGACTGTTGTGAATATGGTCAAGTTGCACAGTAGCAAGCAGGTTGAGCCTGCGATCTCTTTATACAGATATAGGAAAAAATCAAAACACTACCGTACAGAGCGCACTCGTACATCCTCTCATGCTACGTTTCGTTAAGTCCTGATAAAAAGAAAACACAGTCTCATGCTACATTTCATTCAAACCTGATAAAAAGGAAATATTGGCTCTGTGAGTAATTTAGTACTTTTAGATATTTATTTTCTTCCCCCCATGGCTATTGCTAGGGTAGGAAATTCTGATGTTCCCCTTGAAAACTATGCTTGGGATGAAGATTCTCAAATTCATGGAGCTTGTCGAACCATTATTCGTCCAAGATGTACTTTTCGAGTTAGATTGAATGGTGGATTAGAGCCTTATTTACCCAGAGAAATACAGTTCAAGGATGAGGGAAAGATTCGTCCTGTAGCACCTTTTTTTGAACTATGGGCAGATATTTTGTCAGATTCTCAGGATATAAATCAAGTCCCTGTTGACTTATTGTTACTCTAGGTCTGCTGGAAGAATTAGGTATTTCTTTAGATAATTTGATTATTCTGGCTCGTGCAGGTAACTATAAAGCATTTCGTCGTACCTACGATCCTGCTTGTGGTTTTACCGCTAATCTCGTACTCAAAGGTAATGACCACAAAAGACATAATCTCTTAGCTTTTAGCCGATCGCAATTAACAAGAGAATAATAACAACAAGATCCATACTCTCATCAAAAATCAGAAATCAGCGATACTATTATTCCCAATTTCACCAGATTCTATTTTTCAATAATTAGCGATCGCTTTTGACTTGAACTAGCTTCAGACTAACTTATCCCGAACTCTTAGGAAACAAATTGTTTCTCTCAGACATAACGAATTAAATTCGTTGGACGCTCAGGTTAAACATCTCTTGAAAAGAAAAATATATCTCAAGAAATGCAATAATTTTAATTACTAATGTTTGATTATTTATGCTTTTATAGCGCTCGCTTTTTCTGGTTCTTCTACAGAGGGCAAAATTGCAATCGGCGTAGAAGCAAATAATTCAATTCCCTTTTGTTCCATCTTCAATTCGCCCAGGGGAAATGCCTGTAGATAATTTTAGAGTTAATCCACAGGCTAAATCAATGTAAAACTGATTAATTAGAGTGATAAATTAAGCATCATCAAGAGCAACAATACCAGGTAGAGTTTTACCTTCAAGTAGTTCTAAACTTGCACCACCACCAGTAGAAATGTGGCTCATTTTGTCAGCAACACCAACTTTTTCTACCGCTGCAACAGAGTCACCACCACCAATGATAGTAACAGCATCAGATTTACCTGCTAGAGTATGAGCGATCGCTTCTGTACCAGCAGCAAATTTATCGAATTCAAACACTCCCATTGGGCCATTCCAAATTACTGCATTACAGTCTGCTAAAGCTTCTTGGAATACTTTAATCGAATCAGGGCCAATATCTAATCCCATCCAGCCATCAGGAATATTATCGATGCTAACAGTCTGAGAATTGGCATCGGGAGCAAAGTTATCAGCCACTACAACGTCAGTAGGTAATAGTAATTCAACCCCTTGTTCTTTCGCTTTAGCTTCCAAAGATTTAGCTAGTTCCAGTTTATCTTCTTCGACCAAAGATTTACCGACGCTTAAACCACGCGCTTTATAGAAGGTGAAAATCATACCGCCACCGATAAGTAGCTTGTCGCACTTGTCTAATAAGGTTTCGATTACACCAATTTTACTAGAAACTTTTGAACCACCAATAATCGCCGCTAAAGGACGTTTTGGGTTATCAACTGCATCTTGTAGGTAATCTAATTCTTTTTCGATCAAGTAACCAGCAACACTGGGACTTAGGTAGTGAGTTACACCCTCAGTAGAAGCGTGAGCGCGGTGAGCAGTACCAAATGCTTCGTTGACATATAAATCAGCGTTAGCAGCTAACTGTTTAGCAAATTCAGGATCATTGCTAGTTTCTTCGCTATGGAAACGGAGGTTTTCTAGTAAAACAACATCACCATTGCTCATGCCACCAATAGTAGAAGCTACGGCATCGCCAACACAGTCATCACATTTAGTAACGTCTTGTTCTAATAATTCAGAAAGTCTTTTAGCAACAGGAGTTAAACGTAATTTTTCTTTAACTTCTCCCTTAGGACGACCCATGTGGCTACATAAAATTACTTTACCACCTTTGCCAACTAAGTCTTTGATTGTTGGTAAAGCAGCTTTGATGCGAGTATCATCTGTAATGTTGCCATCTTCATCTAACGGAACATTAAAATCAGCTCTTACTAAAACTTTTTTTCCAGAGAGATCGGTCTCTGTTAAACTCGCTACAGTTTTCTTTGCCACTACTACTTTCCTCCTAGCTGCTTGTTAAATAGATTAATAAAAATTACCCAAGTCTAAAGATAAATTTAAATTTTGGGGCTAGGATTAATCTACCAGAGGTGTTGCACTAAGGAAAGCACTTTAAGCACTAATTAGTTTGTATTTTTTAGCTCTAATAACCCACAATGCTAGAGCCACCTAGGAATAACAACCTAATTGCCCTGAAATATTTTTCCAGAGAACTTTACAGACGATTAAGTGTTACAAAAGTCAAGACATTAAAAATTTAGGCGCTGGTAGCTTTTAGCTTTTAGCTTTCAATTGGCTGCTTCTATTTGATCTAAGCGTAACCAGATATTAGGAGTAGGAACATAAAATTGAACCAAGGCATATTCATCATTGAGTTCTACAATCTCTCCCTTACTGTCAAATAGGTAAGAGGGAAGACGAACATCACTAGCTTTAGCTTCGAGACTTCCTTCTAGTTTTTCTTTGACTACACGCACTAGTGTTCCTTTTTTGATTTTTGCCATAATTATTAACTGTGATTGTATTTATAATTTCAATTTAGATTATAAGCGTTGCTGAATCAGTGATGAAAAGCAAATTGACTAACTTTATATTTATCAAGCTAAAAGTAAGTAGAGAGTTGGATTTGATATCCTTTTAGATATTTATAGATAGTTAGTTTGCTTATGCTGGTTTTACAATCAACAAAAGTTAAAGTAGTATTTTGCTACTTGCTACTTGCTACTTGCTACTTGCTACTTGCTACTTCCTACTTCCTACTCAAGCGTAGCGATACTAGCCAGTCTAACAAAAGAGAATTAAACTGATCTGGATATTCATCGTGGGGACAATGCCCCGCATTTTCTAATTCTATTAGCTTCAAAAGAGGATTAAGCTCAGCGATCGCCCTAGCTTGTTTAGGAGGTATCATTTTATCTTGTAGTCCCCAAATTAGAAGCATAGGTATAGTCACGTTCGGCAGTAAGTCCCTAACTGATTTGGCAAAACTGGCTTTTCGGACACTACGGGATAAACAAACCAAAGTTTGTTCTGATCCTTCGTCATAAGCAGGACTCGATAAAATTTCTACCAATTCATCGGTGACAGCCTCTTTATTGGGATAAGCTACTCCCGCCCAACGACGAATAAAGTTTGGTCTTCTAACTATTTTGAGGATATTTTTAATCAACAAAGGAGATGCTACTAAATTCTCAATTGTCGTAACTAAAGGACGAACTAGGGGAGGTAACATATCTTCTCGCACCGATACATCAGGTAAACTAAGCATTACTAAACCTTTGACCATCTCTGGATAGGTAGCAGTAGCATTTAAGCAAACTAATGAACCAATGGAGTTGCCTACTAAAATTACAGGCGTACCAATAAAAGTCCGCCAAAAGTCATGGACTTGTTCTGTCCACAAGGCTGCGCTGTATTCAACATCTGCCTTTCTCGATGCCCCAAAACCCAGTAAATCCAAGGCATAAACGGTGTGGTTTTGAGCGATCGCGGGTATATTATTACGCCAATGTTCGATACTCGCACCAAAGCCATGAATAAAAATTATAGGAAGATGTTCTTTGTTATCATGATTTCTTATAGTTCTCAAATAGCTGTAACGAGTTTGCCACCCCCGCCAAACCCAGTCTCTTTGGTTGCCAATACGCTCTTGCCAAGATTGGTTTGTAATCAAATTTTTTACTTAAAAAATATTTACATATTCTATTCTTATTATCCAAAGTATATCTATTGCTAGATTAATGCTTTCATTAGAAATAAGTTAAATTAAAAGATAAAGTTAACTTAATATTTTATTAATAGCAAGATCGGTAAAATAGTAGATGGTATAACAACTTATCATCTTAACCTTAGTTCACATTATTAAACTATACAAAAGGAAAGAAAAAATACGCCTGTGAGAGATAGAAGACGCAGTAACAATAGTCGCGATCTAACCAAAACTAACGAAAGAATTCGTTTCCCCAATATTCGTGTTATAGACTCTGAAGGTGAGCAATTAGGGATTATTACTCCTAAAGAAGCTCTCGCCATAGCGCAAGAAAAAGGCTTAGATTTGGTCTTAGTTAGCGAAACCGCAGACCCCCCAGTCTGTAAAATTATGGACTATGGGAAATATAAATACGAGCAAGATAAAAAACAAAAAGAAGCGAAGAAAAAACAGCATAATGCTGACGTTAAAGAAGTGAAGATGCGCTATAAAATTGAAGAGCATGATTATAATGTGCGTGTCAAAAATGCTCAGCGTTTTCTCAAGTCTGGAGATAAAGTAAAAGCTACTATTAGCTTCCGAGGCAGAGAAATTCAACACTCTAGGTTAGCTGAAGACTTACTGCGTCGTATGGCTAAGGATTTAGAAGATTATGCAGAAGTTCAGCAGTCACCCAAACGGGAAGGTCGTAATATGATGATGATGCTATCTCCTAAAAAATAATTTGATTATTTAGTTATTTGGTTATTTTAGGCTGATAACAGCAGACTGTATTTTAAATCTTGGCTATTAGGTATTACAAGTTCTCAGGGCGTTTCCTAAAAAAAACGCCCTCAGCCAAATTAAATTTGTTGAATTTATCTCGAAGTTTTTATTGACCCTGATTGGCTTTGGTATCTTGTACTGCTGTCCAAAACAAAATTCCTGTGAGGGGAATACTAGCAGCCAAAATTAGACCTGTAACCATGTTACCCAATTCGGGATTACCAGAGGATAGTTCAAAGACCGAACCTACTCCTGCGATCGCTGTGATACAACACAGAACTAAACATACACCACTTTTCGGTGTCATTGAAATCATTTTATTTACTTTCCTCTAAATTTTTTAAATTGGTCGATCTAATAGATTTAATTTATTTTTTGACTGGTTTGACTGCACTAACAGCAAAACCTCTTTTCTTTAACTCTTCATTAAGAGCAATATTGTTTTCTACGCGATCTACAAACATTACACCATTTAAGTGATCCATTTCATGCTGAATAGCACGAGATAATAAACCATTAGCTTTTAGTTTACTAGGTTTACCCTGTTCATTTTTATAAGATACTTCTATTTCATCTGGACGAGTTACGTCTAAATAAACCCCAGGAATACTTAAGCAACCTTCTTCAGCATTGCAAAACTTGCTACCAGATTTAATAATCTTAGGGTTAATCAAAACTAAAGGTGGTTTATCTGGTTGATCTAATTCAATATCAATTACAATAAGCTGTTTGTGGATACCTACTTGGGGTGCTGCTAAACCAATACCATCAGCACTATACATAGTCTGCAACATTTCCCTGATGGTTTTGCGGATATTATCATCTACTTTAGCAATACGTTTAGCTGGCTGGCGCAATACGCGATCGCCTAAATAATGAATATCTAATGGTGGTTGTTCTAACTTTTTTTTCTCTACTGCAACAACAGTGGTCATAAATCTGATAGTGCTATTTATAAAGTTGTTTCTTAATCTATATTTTATCGCTAATTAATTTGATATTTTGTTGCTCATACATCTAATGTGAATTAAATAAGTTCAAAAGATCACTTTTAAAGCTAATAGTCATTAGCTATTAGCTATTAGCTATTAGCTGTTACTTATTATGAATGATTATTCTAGGTTCAGAGACATATCTCCTACTGCCTATGCAGATGCTTTAGATCGCCAACAGTTTATGGACATTGGTATTAAGGAAGTATGGAAACCAATACCGCGAATTGCAGGTAAAGCCTATACGGTTAAGTGTCACCCAGGGGATAACTTGATGCTTCATGCTGCCATCTATCGAGCAGAACCAGGAGCAATTATAGTAGTAGAAGCTGGCACTATCGACTATGCAGTATCTGGAGGCAATGTTTGCGCGATCGCTCAAAAACGGGGAATAGCAGGTTTTATTGTTGATGGAGTGATTCGAGATCTTGCCGAAGTGCGTGAAAGCAAGTTTCCTGTCTTTGCCAGAGGAATCATGCCCAAACCAGGAGTTAAGAAAACTTTGGGAACACTAAATCAAAAGATAAACTGTGGAGGAGTAGAAGTGAACTCTGGAGATATTATTGTAGCTGATGAAGAAGGAATTGCCGTGATTCCTGCCGCCGAGCAATATACTGTATATAAGATAGCTCAAGCAAGAGCCATGAAAGATGCCTCCGTGACTCTTGAGGAATGGGAAGCTCAACACCAAGTTAAAATTGACAAAATTCTTCAGGAAAAGGGTTTTGTAGAATAATTGGTAGGTTTGGAAAAAATTCCGCTCTTATTTTTTTAGCAAAATTAAATAGCGATAAAACAAGCATAGCAATCGCAAATTGAACATTGTATTAAACTAATCTGAAATTATAATGTTGGAAATTATTCTTGAACCATTGCAATATGCCTTTATGCAATGATCTCTCATAGTTGCCATTACTGTGGGGATCATTTGTGCTGTAGTGGGTAGCTATTTAATGGTGCAAAGGTTGGCATTACTAGGAGATGCGATTAGTCACTCTGTATTACCAGGACTGGCGATCGCCTATATAGTTGGCGCAAATATCTTCGTGGGAGCATTTATTGCAGGGGTGATTAGCACTATTTTTATCAACTTTAGTCCTAGTCAGGGGATTCTTACTAATCCTAGTATTAATTGAGGAGGATCGGTCTTAATTAGAGAATTAACAGGTTTAATTAACAATAAAAAAACATAAATAAAAATAACATAATAATAGACAACGTAATCTAGATTACATTTTCCTTTATGATGAATATAATTGAAAATTAAAATCAAGCCAAAGGACTAAACAATATAGATAAACAGTTTCGGGTACGTCACTGATTACATT
>JASJDX010000516.1 GCA_030064975.1 Pleurocapsa sp. MO_192.B19 | reverse complement strand
ACCTGTAGGAAGTTTCCCTCCTAACGCCTTCGGCTTGTACGATATGCACGGTAATGTCTGGGAATGGTGTGCCGATACTTATCATGAGAATTATCAAGGTGCGCCCAATGATGGCAGTGTTTGGGGATCTGAACTTAGTATTATAAAAGTAACACGAGGCGGTTCTTGGAACTACGATCCTGATGACTGCCGTTCAGCGTACCGCAACACCTCTACGCGCGATAACCGTTACGACAGCATCGGTTTTCGTGGTGTGTATGTAGCTTTTAGAGCTACATAGCCCTTTGCTCTTTTTTCCCTCTTGCCCTTTTTAAAATTTTCAAAATCTATGTATTATTTAACAATACATTACAAAACCTGTTTAAACGCGATCGAAGAGTGATTTCCCCTTTTTGAACTACCGTGTACACAGATCTCGGGTCTACTCCCGTAAGGGCGAACGGCCGTTCGCCCCTACCCTACTCCCTGTCTCAACTATCCAATTAATTAATTAATTTTGCATAACTACTTACTCGATCGCACTTAACAAGGCTCGTTTAAAGGCGATCGCATTTTTAAAATGCAACTGAGGATTATCAATTAAGGCTAGATCCAGCAATTCTGCTAGAGATTGAGGAATAGAACTATCCCTTTCTCGAATTGGTACTGGTGGTTTAGTCAAGATCTCCAACATGGGATCGACATCTCCAGTCAAATCCCTAGGATATTTACCTGTAAGCATATAGTAGAGGGTAGCTGCTGTTGCCCAAACATCCACGTCGGGTTTAACATATTTAAAATCTAGTACTTGTTGTCTGGGCATACAGGAAGGCGTACCCATTACCGTACCAGTTAGGGTTTGACCACTTAATCCTGCCAGATCGAAGGCTTTAGTTAGTCCGTAATCTCCTAGTTTTGCCACAGTATTACCACTATAAACAGTAAGAAATATATTACCTGGCTTGATATCCCGATGAACTAAGCCTTTTTCAGTATGGGCATAATGCAAACCATCTAATACTTGCAAAATAATATCTGTAGCTTCTTCAACTGCTAGTTTTCCGCCCCGTTTCTCCATCAAATGCACTACCGAACCGCGATCGCAAAATTCCATCGTGAAATAGAAGATCCCATTTGCCTCACCACAATCATCAAACTTAACTAGATTGGGATGAGCCAGCATTTTAGTCTGTTCTGCTTCTGCTAAAAATCGCGCCTTCATATAAGGCATGACTGCTACTCTGGGAAGTAGAGTTTTTAGTGCCACTAATTTTCTATTGCCAATGCGATCGTCATGACGGGCTAAATACACCTCACCACAGCCACCTCTACCCAATAGTTTAATCTTGGTATAGCCTTCAATTGAACCTAAATCAGTGTCTAAGTCTATTTCCAGTCGTGATGGAATATCACTAGTATCTTCTGGAATAATCCAGGTAGGGGGTATATCCAACCCTTTGCCAATACTGACTTGAAAAGCTGTATTGCTCAGTTGAATTACATCACCGTCTTTAAGATCGTATTCGGATAACTGTAGCTTTGCCCCCTCTTCTGGAGTTTGATTAATATCTCGCCTACCAATACATTCACCGTTAACATAAGTTCCATGTAGACTACCAAAATCACGAATCCGAATATCTGGAGGATTGATGTCTAGTAAGCAATGATAGCGAGAAATACAATTATCACTGGGAATTTTAATATTACAATCTGGATTGCGCCCAATAATACAGGTAGTGCGAGAATCAAAAGGGAATTGTTTTCCTTTGAGTTTGCCTTCAGTGACGGAGAGAGTTACTTTAGCTGGCATGGATTACAAGTAACGTGGAGTTACATTCTTGCTAAGAATCATATCGCGATCTTAATGTCCAATATTTCTGATTTAAGATAAAATTCGACATTCCTAGAATTGCCTAAAATTAGGATAGAGGAACCAAAACATGAATTAATACTTTGATAGATAAAATATTAAAGCATCATATTAAATAAAAGAATATAAAAGATGGAAGCGACTAGGATTCGTACTTCTAAGAATTTTAAAAGACTTCAGGCGCGGTTACGGGGGTTAGCAGGAAAAGCGATCGCTGATTATAATATGATCGAAGATGGCGATCGCGTTATGGTATGTTTGTCTGGCGGCAAAGATTCGTACACAATGCTAGACTTGCTGCTTAGTTTACAGCGAAAAGCTCCGATAAGATTTGAGATTTTAGCAGTTAATTTAGATCAAAAACAACCCGGCTTTCCCGAACACATATTACCTGAGTATCTAGCCTCATTAAACGTTCCCTATCGTATTATCGAAGAAGATACATATAGTACCGTTACTAGAATTATTCCTGAAGGAAAAACTATGTGCGGTTTGTGTTCACGTTTGCGTCGCGGTATTCTCTATCGCGTAGCAGGGGAAGAAGACGCAACTAAAATTGCATTAGGTCATCACAGGGATGATATTGTAGAAACGTTATTTCTTAATATGTTTCATGGTGGAAAGTTAAAAGCTATGCCACCAAAGTTGTTAAGTGACGATCAAGAAAATATTATCATTCGTCCTCTAGCATATTGTTCAGAAAGAGAGATTATTCGTTACGCTAAAGTTAGAGACTTCCCCATAATTCCTTGTAATCTCTGTGGCTCTCAAGAAAATTTACAGCGAGTCAAAATCAAAGCAATGTTACAGACTTGGGAAAGAGAGTCCCCAGGTAAAATCGAGAGTATTTTTCGCAGCATCCAAAATATATCTCCTTCCCAGTTAGCAGATACAGAATTGTTTGACTTTGCTGGATTAGGTAAAACAAGCAATGATTGATTCATTGGACTTCTTTTTCACAAGTAATACGTAGTAAGTAATACTTAATACCCATTTACCCACTACTCAACTGCTTTACTTTTGCTATCGAGTAATTGCCACAATTGCTCGCTGTTAAAGTCTTCAACAGTCATACTTGCACCAGCATAGATTAAATGTTCTGGAGGATGACTGGAAGTAACACCTATTGTGTAGATACCTGCGCCAACTGCCGAGTGAATACCTGCAGCAGAATCTTCAAAAGCGATCGCATTTTCGCTCTTGACTCCTAAACGACTTAAAGCCAAGTTATAAGGTGCAGGATCGGGTTTTCCTGGTGGTGCATCTTTTGCCATAATTACTATGGGGAATGTATCCTTCAAACGCAATACTTTTAACATATAAGTGGCGTTGTCTTCGGGCGCATTAGTAATAACTGCTCGTTTTATCGATGCGTTATCAGTCAAACGAATTAATCTGTCTAATCCAGGAGTAGGTAGTAAAGAATTAGCAATACGTCGGTAGGTTTCTTCTTTTTCTGTAGCCAACTTCCAAGCATCTTCTAAGGATAGTTGGGGAATAATATCCTTGATTATTTTGGAATTGGTTCTACCAGATATTCTTTGTCGGTAGAAAGCACGATCAATGTCGAGATCAAATCTAACTAATATATCTTGCCAGACAGCAAAGTGAATTGAGTCTGTATCAGCCAAAGTACCATCTAAATCAAATAAAATCGCTTCTAGCATTAATCCCACACCATGATCTTGTCCGTAATTACTATTAACATTTAATAAGTAATATTTCTATATATTGGGTAACTATACTTCAGTAGTATAATTAGACGGTTTTGGCGAGAAATTTCTACAATCTCTAACTGTGTTTTGTTTGCTACTCTAAATAATAGGAGCAATTACCCTAAGGGAGAGTTGAATAACCATGAGTTTTTCAGAACGGGATTTACAAAGTAAGCTAGATGAAATGGAAGCAGAAATAAATCAAAAAACAGCTTCTGAGTCTCAAAAGTCTACCACTAAGTCAGTTTTTTCCCAGAGCGAAATGAATCCTTCCCCTCAAGTTAAAAGTCGTATTGAGTCTAGTAAGGCTTGGTTTAATAGTTTACCCAAAGTTGGTAAAGCTGCAGTGGCTTTAGGTGCAGTATGGCTAGGATTTTCGATTTTAGGTGCAGTGCTACATATTGTTAGCAGTATACTCAGCATCGGGATTTTTGGCTTGGTTTTATATATTGGATATCGCTTGTTTAATAGTAATTCTGACTCTAATTAAAACCCAATCTAATTTTATATGGTAGCAATTGCCGTAATTGGTATTGGCTTAGATGGTGCGGAGGGATTAACATTAACTGCTAGAAAAATAGTTGGACAGGCTACTATTTTGGCAGGAAATAAACGCCATCTAAATTATTTTCCCGATCATCCAGCTGAAAAAATTTGCCTAACTAATTTAAAGCTAGGAATAGAGATGATCGCACAACTGACTTTAGCTAATCATTCAATTGTTATTTTAGCTAGTGGCGACCCACTGTTTTTTGGTTTAGGACGTTTATTATTAGCCAATTTTTCTTCTGAACAAATCCAGTTTTATCCTCACTTTAGTTCGGTTCAATTAGCTTTTAGCCGTTTAAAAATACCTTGGCAAGATGCCCAATTAATTAGTGTTCATGGACGCAGTACTGATGAATTAATTAAACTCTTAAAACAGGGAAAAGAAAAGATTGCCATACTAACAGATAGTAATCATAATCCTGCGGCGATCGCTAGTCTTTATTTGGCTTTAGATTTACCTATTAGCTATAGCTTTTATATTTGTGAAAACTTAGGAGATATTAGCGAAAAAATAAGTCATTTCTCTCCTGAGCAAGTAACTCAATTAAGTAATTTAAATAGTAATAACTTTGCCTCTTTAAATGTTTTAATTTTATTGCGTCAGTTACAAAATGATAATTTAAATATTAAGAGTTTACCCTTAATAGGATTACCCGATAGTAGCTTTTTAAGTTTTAGCGATCGCCCTAGCTTAATTACTAAAAAAGAAGTTCGTTTATCTATCTTAGGAGAATTATCTCTGCAACCTAACCAAACAGTATGGGATATTGGTGCGGGGACAGGCTCAGTATCAATTGAAATAGCTCGACTATGTCCAACTTCTCAGATATTTGCGATCGAAAAAACTAGTATGGGGTCGACTTTAATTACTAAAAACTGTCACAGATTTCAAGTAAGTAACATAACTAGTGTTAACGGTAAAGCACCAGAATCATTATTAAATTTACCTAATCCAGACCGCATTTTTATTGGTGGTAGTGGCGGAAATTTAATTGATATTCTAAATTTTTGCCAACAAAACCTTACTAAAGCAGGAATTATAGTGATGGCATTTGCTACCGTCGAGCATCATTATCAAACCATCAATTGGTTAAATAACAATTCTTGGCAATATCGCTTATTGCAACTACAAATATCACGTTCTACCCCAATACACCACCTAACCCGCTTCACTCCACTCAATCCTGTTACCCTAATCACCGCCTGGAGAAAAACCGCATCCTAATACTTTGATTGATCTGAGATGGCTTGAGCAAAAATTGCAATCGCTTTCTCTAATTTTAACGAGTCGTGGTTCACTGTTCAGGCGGTGTTGGTCGTACAGGACAGGTTTTGACAGCTTGGTTAGTCGCACAGCGAGCATTTTCTAATAAAAATGCGATCGCTACTGTTAAAAAAACTGGCAGAAACCCTTACGAAGCCTTAATTACAGGAATATTGACAGGTCAAAACCCCTGCAAAGCTGCTCAAAATTTTCATGCTTTGCTCAATGATTGTCGTTGTATTAACTATTAGTCATCGATCCTTGTTTTTGCCACAACTGCTGCACCAATAACTTTAATTTTGTTTCGTTGTAAGACCTTAGTTAATTCTTTGATAGTAGTCCCCGCAGTATAAATATCATCTAACAGTAATACGGGATATTTAGGCAACTTATTACCTATGCGAAAAGCACCCTGCAAATTCTTAGTTCTTTCTTCTGGACTTAAATCAAACATTGCTTTAGTATTACGCACCCGAATTAAAGCTTTGGAGTTTAAACTATATCCTGTTGATTGACAAAAACTCTTGGCGATTATTTCTGCCTGATTAAAACCTCGATCCTTAAGCTTTTGGCTATGTAACGGAATCGGAATTACGCTAACTTTCTGCGCAGATTTAACTAAACCACTATCTAACCAAGCTTCTCCTAATAGCTGTCCCAATAAACTACCGAGTTCTGGTTGATTATTATATTTCATTAAAGCGATCGCTCTTTTTAATTGTCCCTCATATTTACCCCAAGCAAATATAGATAAATCATGCTCTAAACTAGGGCGATCATACTCATTTAACTGATGGCTAAATAATTTTTGTAGACAATAACTACAAAGAGTTTCTGGGGTAGTGCGTTGACAAAATGGACAACGAGATTCTAAGAATACTGAGAGTAGTTGTTTCAACATACCCCTAGTTTTCCCAAGATTATCCTGATATTTATCTTAAAACAGATTTTAGTTGTTGTATTTCATTACCATCTCTAGACGAGACAAGGCACTAGTTGCCGATTCTTGAATGTAAGGATCGGCTGATTCATCATTACTCAGCTTAGTTAATACTTCTACACCTCTAGGATCGCCCATTGAACCAAGAGCATTTAAAATCGCTACTCCTACTGCAAGATTTTCAGTAGTATTAAGGGTTTCCACTAAAAGATCAAATACAGGAGAGCCAATTTCACCCAAAGTCATTACCGCAGGAATATTTACTACGGGGTTAGGATCGTTCAATGCTTGTTTTAATCCCTGAATCCCTTCTTCTGGCATCGCTACCTCTGGATGATTAACTACAATCTGAGCTAGAGCCTTTGCACAACTAGACCGTACGGTAGGATTATCGCTATTAAGTAATGAATCTACCACCAAAGGAACAACATCTGCACCAATTACTCCTAATGCTTTTACAGCAGCTCTTCTGTAAGTTACATCTTCCTGATCGAGAATGCTCATCAAGCGAGGAATTGTATTTTCATCCCTGGCTTCAGCTAATTCATGCATTGCCTTGCTACGCAAGTTTGGGTTAGGATGTTTAAGTTTTTCAAAAATAGCGTCAATAGTCATCAGGTTTTATAGTTGTTTATTAATTCTTGTGTTTGCTAGTAGCTAAATCATTATTAATATAATTAAATAAACAATAGGAGCTTTAAGGCTGATACTCAAACTGATTTAAAGTCAAAGCAACAGACCTAAAGCCCCCATGTACCAAACAGAGATCTTATCTATTTGTTATAAAATTCGACTACCAATCTATTATGAGAGGGAGTTGATTACATAGTCTAGAAGAGCATTATACTCAACTAAAGCTTGAGCAGACATATCGCGAGGTGCGCAACCGCGATTACGTGCAAAAGTCAAAGCTTCTACGTAAGGTGCAGTAGGCAAGTTCAAAGCACGATATACTTCGCGTTGTCCAGCAATACCCCATTCATCCAAAGGACCAGTGCCACCAACAACTAGGCAGTAGTTAACCAGACGCATGTAATGCTTGATGTCACGAAGACATTTGCTTCTGAAAGTATCAGTAGAGTTAGCTTCACCAGCATTGTTCAAATAAGAATACTTTTTGATGCAAGCATCATAAGCTTCTTGAGCAACGTTATCGATGTTGCTAGCTAGTTTTTCAGCAGCTTCCATACGAGCA
>JASJDX010000515.1 GCA_030064975.1 Pleurocapsa sp. MO_192.B19 | reverse complement strand
ACAACAAGTATTAATCGATAAATTATCTCAAAATATAGAGTATTTGCTCATAAATCACCCCATTTCCCTATCACCCCATTTCCCCATTGATCTTTTATGAGAATGAAACAGCCCTACAATCTCCTTGAGCTGATTTGACATAGCCCAAGATAGCCGAGACTATACTCATCAAAAAAACTACACTAGCCCAAACTTGCTTGATAAAAGCGCCTAATCCACCACTATTATCTCGATCGCTCATTCAACTTAAACTAGTTATTTGTAATAAAGCTATTATAAAAAGCCCAGTTAATCTGAAATTATTTCTTTACTAAATCTCAAGCACTAATAATGGCATCAACCGCGACGGATATTTCAGGAAAAGCTAAAAGACAAACAAAGCCACTGCTAAAAGTTGCTTTAGAAGCATATTCAGTTTCTTGTGGTTCTCTAAAAACAATAAGCTGTCTTTTTTTGAGATTTACTACCCAATACTCTTTTATTCCTACTGCTGCGTAGATTTTAGTTTTAACGTTTAAGTCCTTTTCCAAGCTGGAATTAGAATACTCAATTAGCCAGTAAATATTTTCAGGATAGGGATGATGTGCCAAGTATTCTCTACCTAGTCTTTGCACAATCGCAATATCTGGTTCGGGTTCGCTATCATCGGGTAGAGTAATGGGTTTGCCTGAACGAATTGTAGCGCGATCGCCCAGTAATATTCTTAGATATTCTTCTGCTTCACTACTAAAATAAGCATGAGCTTCTCCTTCTGGCGACATCTCGACAATTTTCCCTTTTAATAACTCCACCTGACGATTATCTAATAATCCAGCCTCAATCATGGAGTGGTATTCATCAATTGTCCATTTGGCTAGGGTGATAGTCATTTGGCGGAAAACTCAATCAAAATTTGTAGCTATGAATTATTTATCATTTTACCCTTTAGGCAAATTTAACGTGCAAGTTGTAGTTAATAAGTTCTTACATTGTGCTTAAAATTTAAACAATTCTATTTTGTACTTATCAAATTCACTTTTTAATCATTTGTCTGTAAATATAATTATTTCTCTAACTTTAATTTCCCTGCTTGCTGCTTATGTCGCCTGGAATCTGGGGGCGAATGATGTGGCGAATTCTATGGGAACATCTGTCGGCTCAAAAGCTATTACTCTTACCCAAGCAATTATTATTGCAGGAATTTTAGAATTTACTGGAGCGGTAATATTTGGTCATCAAGTATCAGCGACTTTAGCAACCAAGGTTGCTAAACCTAATTTATTTATTGATACTCCCCAGACATTTTTAGTCGGGATGATTGCAGTACTACTTTCCTGTGGTTTGTGGTTACAAATTGCCACAAGTAAAGGTTTACCTGTCGCTTCATCTCATGCTGTTGTTGGTGCGATCGCAGGATTTAGTTGGGTAGCTATTGGCAAAGAGGCGATCTCCTGGGGCAATATTGGTTTTATATGTTTGGGTTGGATTGTTACCCCTGTA
The DNA here is from genome assembly GCA_030064975.1 of Pleurocapsa sp. MO_192.B19. GTDB lineage: Bacteria > Cyanobacteriota > Cyanobacteriia > Cyanobacteriales > Xenococcaceae > Waterburya. Next base: position 6,034 of record JASJDX010000515.1, on the reverse strand, counting down.
ATCAGTGCGATGGTTGCGGCTAGTTTATATAGTTTGTTGCGTTATTGGCTATTTGAACGAGAAGATATGCTACCACAATTACGGGAATGGATTCCTTGGTTAAGTGCAGCTTTAATTAGTATTTTTGGTATTATTGTTTTACCTGCCATTGTTCAGCTACCAGTCTTTAATTATTTTTTGTTGCCCGAACAAACTATTGGCTTAGGTATTGGGTTATTGGCTACTGGGGGAATTACTTTTTATAGTTGGAATCGGTTAGATAAATATCAACAACAGAAACTCCAGACTTCGATTTTAGAGAAAATAATGGGTAAATTTCAGGTGCTTAGTGCCTGTTTTGTCGCTTTTGCCCATGGCTCAAATGATGTGGGCAATGCGATCGCGCCTTTAGCAGCTATCGTCTATATCTTTAATACCAATGCTGTGCCAATTGGTAATTTAAACATTCCTACCTGGATCTTAGTTTTGGGTGGGTTAGGCATCGTAGCTGGATTAGCAGTACAGGGCAAAAATGTTATTGCTACCGTTGGTGAGAATATTATCTCCTTAGTACCTAGTAAGGGTTTTTGTGCCGAAATTGCCACAGCAACTACTATTTTAATGGCCTCCCGTGTTGGCTTACCCATCTCTACATCTCATGCTTTAGTTGGTAGTGTGATTGGTATTGGCTTAATATCCAGCAATCAACAGGTACGTTGGTCAACTATTAAATCTGTAGTCTTAGCTTGGGTGATTACTCTTCCTCTGGCAGCAATATTAGCTGCGGTTATATTTTCTTTGCTTTTATTGCTACCTTGGTTTTGATCTGAGATCTCAGTTAATATCGCAGTACGTTAATCGGTTAGGACAAGTTCAGTTATTAGCTCGAAAGTAGCAAGTGTCCGAATAAAAGTAAGTATTGCTACAACATATATCTCATCTGATAATCAATTGCTAAAATTTAAATTATCATCAAATTATCATCAAAATTGAATATAAGAATATAACAATTGGAGGTAGATAAATTATGGGTAGAAAAGCAAAAATCAAAAAAATGCGGCAACAAGGAAAAGCTCCTGCCAAATCCTCTCAAAAATATGAAAAAACTCAATTTGTTGAGCAATTTGAAAGAATGGGTTATCAATTAAAAATTGATCCCAAACTACAGCCAGAAACTAACCGAGGAAATATATCTCCAGAAATTCCTCAGGATAGAATTGAACCTCAGCTATAAATCATCCTAATTCAAGTTGTTAAAAGAGAATATTTTTTAGAGCTTTGCGACCTAATTCCCAGCTAGATATAGGTAAGACAATTGGCCAAAATAAAGGTGCAATTAACAAAAAAGCCCAAGATATTAAATCATCATTAGGTGTACTTAGGTCTTGATAAAACAGCATAAACCAATAAGTAAATACCATAATAGAGATTGTTAGATACCAATTAACAATATTTCCTGACATTCTTTTATAAGCCTGCGTAGATACTTTGTCCTCATTATTGTTTACAAAAATCGAAATGGTAAGAAGTATAAATACCTAATTTGAATTTAAATCGATTAATAAAGCAAATTAATTTCTGGATGGTAGATAATTAGCGATTAATTAAGAGGAGGGTTAACCAGATTAATGTTAGTGAGTTTAGTTTTTTAATTGATCCCTCTGTACTTCATTTAATTTTCATTTGATCTTTAGCCAATCTTTATCCAATCTTCATCTAACTTCTTCTAAGAAATATGTTATTTTTTTCTTCGCTGCTGACAAACTAATTTGATCCCTAAAAAAATTAGTTGCTGATCGATGATTGTTTTTTGAGCAATTTTCGGAAATTGTAGATGTAAATATTTAGCTAGTAAATTAGCATCTCCTCCTGTGAAGATCACTTGACTATGGGGAAATTGTTGTTGCCAATTGACAATATAACCATGAATACCTGCAATTATGGTATAAATAATTCCACTAGCGATCGCCTGATCTGTATTTAATGCCCAGCGAGGAGGTAAAGTCTTGGGGAAAGTTATTTCTGGTAAGGCGGCAGTTTTTTGTTTAAGTCCCATTAATTGCGATCGCAAACCAGATAAAATTGCCCCACCTACTAATTGTTGGTACTGATCTACTCCTGTAAAGGTTAAAGCTGTTCCCCCATCAATGATTAAACAGGGATAACTATAGATTTCTCCTGCACCCCAAACTGCCAAAGCGCGATCGATTCCCATAGTGGGATAAATATTTTTTAAGCCAATATCTTTTAAGGTTATTAGGTTTAAGCTGGTGTAATTTTGCCAGATTTTTGTTTGTTTAGGTACAACTGAAGCCAAGTAAATTGGTATTTGAGTAAAATTTTGTTGGACAAAATTAGGGGATAAAAATTCCTGGGGTAATTGATTACACTTGACCTCGGTTGGCAAATGTGGAGTATGCCAATTTTCGATTAAAATATCATGCTTAAACCATGCCCAATGTAATCTAGAATTGCCAATCGCTAGTGCTAACCAATTATCAAATTCTAAATACTTGTTATTCACTATTACTTTTTACTAAAGTTAAAATTAAAGCATTTTTTCCAAGTATGCTTCTTAATTAACTAGTAACTCTCACAAGAACAATATTAATTATTTACATCTATTTAAAGTATTAAAATAAAGTTTTATAACGCAATTAATATTTATTAATATTTAATTTATTATAATCAGTAAAAATATTACATTTAACTACAAACTTGTATCTAGGATCGCAGTCAATGAGATAATCAATTGATAAATTGTCTGATCAGATTAACTATTAGAGAACAAGTTGAGGTAGTTTAAATTACAGAATTTTTAGTTAAAAATCAGATAATTTAAAAAATTACCTTTGATTATCGTAAAGAAGTAATGTTTAACTTACTTAATGTTTTATTTGCCTTTATTGTAGTGGGAATCTTGCTATTAATTGCCAGATTTATTAAACACAAAATTAGGCTATTTCAAACACTTTATTTACCCGAATCAATTATTGCTGGCGCGATCGCCTTATTATTAGGAACAGGTTCTTTAGGTGCGATCGCTGTTTCTTTAGGCGCAAGTCCTGACTCTTATATAGCTGGGGGGTTATTCCCAGAAGAAATGCGAGAAGTCTGGTCACAGTCACCAGGGGTATTTATCAATATTGTCTTTGCCGCTTTGTTTCTAGGAGAACACATTCCCAACCCTAAAGACATCTGGCGTAAGACTGCACCCCAGGTTGCTTTTGGTCAAACCCTTGCTTGGGGACAGTATGTTATCGGTATTTCAGTCACCCTGCTTATTTTAACTCCCTTATTTGGGATTAATCCCATTGCAGGAGCTTTGATTGAAATTGGGTTTGAAGGAGGACACGGTACAGCAGGAGGTATGGCAGATACCCTAACAGAATTAGGTTTTACTGAAGGGGGTGATTTAGCATTAGGGTTGGCTACCGTAGGTATTGTTTCAGGAATTATATTTGGTACGGTATTAGCGCACTGGGGTCGTCAAAAAGGTTATATTCAGTCTGAACCCGAAGCTGTCACTGAGGGAGATGCTCAGTTCCAAGAAACAGCACCTACAGAACCTAGTAGTGTTTTGGCAAAAAGAGCGCGGTTAATGCAGAATTTCCTGATCGATCCTTTATCGCTTAATTTTGGTTTTACAGGAATGGCGATCGCAATTGGTTGGATTATTTTGCAAATTTTTACTTTAATTGAATCTGCTACTTGGGGTCAAAATGGTTTAGAACTAGTGGGTGCAGTACCTTTATTCCCGATGGCATTGATTGGGGGGATTATTATTCAAGTAATAATGAAACGCCTTGATTTAGATGTTTTGATTATCAGAAGATTACAGGAAAGGATTGCAGGGGTGGCTCTAGATCTTCTTGTAGTGACTGCTCTAGCTTCCATTAACCTAGCTGTCCTAGGGGCAAACATCGGCGTATTCTTAACCTTATCTATTGTTGGTATTGCTTGGAACGTTCTAGCTTTTATCTATCTTGCTCCTCGTATTTTGCCCGTATATTGGTTTGAGCGTGGTATAGGAGATATGGGACAGTCTATGGGGGTAACTGCTACAGGTATCCTTTTGATTCGCATGGTTGACGCAGAGAATCGTACTGGAGCTTTTGAAAGCTTTGCCTACAAACAATTGTTCTTTGAACCTATTGTTGGAGGGGGTTTGTTTACCGCTGCTGCACCAGCTTTAATCGCTCAGTTTGGCTCGGTATCAATTTTATTTTTAACGGCAGGTTTGTTAGTTTTTTGGCTCATTTTTGGCATTATTAACTGCAAACGAACCATGAAGAAATTACAGGAAGAACAAGGCAAAGTAGAACCTCAAACTACTCCTATTTAACTACTCCTATTTAATAGATTGTAGATTGTTTATTTAGCGATTGCACCCCTGATTCCCAAACCGAATCATCCAACCGAGGCGATCGCACTCTTCTTCTCTGGAATTGGATAGTCTTAGCAGTCATCTTCCTCTATTTTCTACAAGCCTAAAAGTATTGGTACGAGAGTCAAACTCAAATCCTGAGATCCGTTCACCATGTTTGCCAGTTAGTACCTGCTGAAAAAATTCAGCAATAGTTCGATTCTCACTCTTCGGCTGGAAGAAGTTATGACTTCCTCCCACATGCTCACCACCCGTGAAGTCGATGTATAGAGGTCGTGCTGCCGTCAAGCCCTCAACTGTATTACCTAATCTAGCTGGGTTGATAATGTCAGATTTTCTCAAGATTGAGTCGAACTCATTGATTGTCACATAAATGCGTTGACCATGCTCAACGCGATCGATCCACTCAGTATGCTTTCTGTTGTCAACATCAGCTTGATGAAAAATGATATTGTCGAAGATTCTAGTCTCACCGCTAAATACTGGCGATCTGATAAAGCTTTCTACAAGATAATTGCCTAAACTATGAATCAATAAATTAAGGCTGATATTACATGCCATTATTTCCTCAGTAGGACGGCTCAATAGATACTGTTCGATTTTTTCTAAAGTCCGATCCAATGCACTGCTCGAAGCTTGTGCTGCTAGCCTTGCTCTCCTATATTCACTAAAGACAATGCCTCCAGGATTAGACGGCCAAGAAAAGGCGATCGCGTTGACCCCGTATTCTTCTTTTAGGGCTTGGCATGCCTCTAGATTTTCTACAAATGACTGATTGAAGCCATGAATGTAAAAGACCCAACGCTCCTTTAGATCTCCAGACCTTATCAGAGCTGTTACCTGCTCGAAAAGCACTCGGCTGGGTGGATTACTCTCATCATTAGTCTCAGGCAGCAAATTCACGTTCCATTGACTTGCACTTGTGTCATAGGAAGCAGTTGCCACTCGAAGTTCATTGATTCCTCGTGTGTTAGTCTGCTCGCCAAACACGGTATGGTCAGTGGCACCTTCATTCACATTGCGATTAGAAACTATAATAATCATATGCTTTTTATCTTTAAGTATTTACCATATGCTGCTAGTTAAATAGTTATCTAAGCTATCGCTCTCCCTGATTCCTCAACTGCATCATCTAAAAGAGGCGATCGCTCTTCAACTCTTAAGTCTAACTAACAAGCGATCGCTGTTATGGTTTTCCAATCGCCTTATTCAAGAGTGGCGATCGCACTTGTCTTAATAGATGATCGTCCTCTCATCTTTATCAACAAGCGATCGCTCTCCCTCATTCTTAAACTAAATCATTCAACAGAGGCGATCGCACTTCCTCATTCGCCTTTCCCATGTTCACCTCCCAGAGGTCGATTTTGTCAAAGACAATGGGGAGGCTGAGATTACTTGGGACATTATGCAGAGTAGCGATCGCACATTTTCAATTTGGTTGACAATAGTTGCCACATTAGAGCTGGCCAACAGTAGTCCCACCGCAAAGTTATCCAACGTAGTCACTAGCGAACCAGAGTCACCGCCAGCAGACATATTAGTATTAACAATTTGGTCTCTAAACCTTGCTACTCTTCCACTTATCGTTACGATAAGTACCTAAACAAAATTAATTACATATTCAGAACCAAAATTGTCAAGTACTTTTTTGAGATATTTAATTAAGTT
>JASJDX010000036.1 GCA_030064975.1 Pleurocapsa sp. MO_192.B19 | reverse complement strand
TATTACCATAAAGTTGATGTCTTAAACTCCATTTATATCGGAACTTTTGGAGCGAGTTTATCTGTTGAGATTGGGTGTATGGGTTAGTATGGATTTTCAGCTTTTTTCCTAACCCTCTGCCTAAATCATTAATTTTTCTTGCGGTTTTATGTGTAAGTCCTACGACAGCAATAACTTATCAATACTAGAACGTTGAATGATTAAGGGCCATTTGTTGAGTGCTCCTTTTCGCCAAAGATATATAGTCATGTGGGTGATGTAAACTAATATGAAAGCAACTAACTTATAAAGATTTGGAAATATAAATTTATAGCGTTTGATTCCGATATAAAGCCGAGCTGCCTCTACGTAAATATCGTAATCGTCAAAATTCCCTAAGCGATTTAGGGTTCCTCTTTGGAAACCAGTATTAAGGACTTTAAGCTCAGGGTCATACAGAATGCGATAATCCTGTTTCAATGCTCGCAGGCAAAGTTCAGCATCTTCAGAACCAAAGAAAATATTTTCGTCCCACTTTTCTTCTTCAAAAAAGGCTCTGGGGAAGACGGCTGCATGGATAGCTACAGTTTCAGGAGCATCGCTAGAAGTAAAGTATCCTCGAAAGGTCAGTTTTCCAGGAAGCCATTTTTTATGACCATCAGAATCTTGACTCATTCCTGAAAGGATAATGCGATTCTTTTCTTCTAAAGACATTTTATTGTATCGCTCCAAAGCACGAGCAATGAAATCTGGTTCTACACAAATATCATCATCAATGAAGGTTACTAAATCGGTTTCTGAGTTTGCAATAGCATTGACAGCATTATTACGATTGGCACAGACACCCGCTTGGGGACCTGTGATGTAGGTTGTCCCAGGATACTGTTCGACAATTTGATAGTTTTGCTGTTGCACTTCCTTTCCTGGCGAATCGTCAGAAACAACGACGGAATGGGGTTTGACAGTAGAATTCCAGAGTGCCCTAAGACAAGCATCTAGTTCCTTTGTCCGATTTCTGGTAGTAATGCAAGCGGATAATCTCATATATTTCCCAAATTTCTGTTTTTAATTTATATTGTTGTTTGAAAATATCCCTTACCAACATCTTTCTTAAACATCTGCAATTTTTCTTCTAGTTGAATAGTAAGAGACTCGATTTTAGATGCATCACTCAAATTAGGAATTGAAAAGTCTGCAATTTGAGCTAACTTGTTTAAAGCTTTTTGTTTTTTATTCCAATCAAAATAGCGAATATTTCTCAAATCATATGGGTTAAAAGATAGATTTGGTAAAGCCTTTGGCTGGTACTTAACTCCAATAGACAAACACCAATCTAGCCACTTAAAACTAAAAATATGAGGATTGGTGTAAACTGGAATCCAAGAAACTCTCAAAGCATCAGCAACAATTGCACCATGCATAGCTTCAGTAATCAATACTTCTGTTTGACTAATTAAAGATAAAACTTCTTCAACTGAACATCTAGGATCTATATATCTAAAACCTAGATCATTGCATATATTTTTCCATATTTTACTAGCAGGGATTGCTTGAGAAAGATGAGGCATGAAGGAAAATTTGTAAGATTTTTGGGAATCACCGATATCAAAAAATCGTCTTACTAGTAATGCTCCATCTGCTATCGCGAGGTTAGAATCAACGCCCAAAGCACTTGCGGATAAAGGCCCTCTTAGGCAGTAAATTTTCATTAAGTTATCAGAGGGTAAATCGCCAAAATGAATGCTACCATATCCAACTCCAGTGCTAAAAATTGCAAGTTTGGTCGGGTTTGGAAAACGAAGTCTTAATCGGTTGTTTATTAACGTCCCCATAGCAATAAATCTAGAACAATCATCTTCATCAAGGACGTCTGGTAGCAATTTATGCCATAACCAAGGATTAAGATCGTCTCCAAAATTATTGGTATTGCTTTTTGGGAAATTACAATAATATAGTTTCATACTGTAAGCTTTTTTGAAATCGAAATAATAATGGCAACAAAATTTATTTTTATTTAACTGTTCAACTCATTGTTACTCCTTCATACTGCATTTAATTCATATTGCATATTGTGATATTTCCAAAGCTCACCTTTACTTGTCAATAACTCTTGATAACTTCCCTGTTCAACAATTCTTCCTTGCTCGAGCACTACAATTTTATCTGCCTGAGCAATGGTAGATAATCGATGGGCGATCGCAATTACTGTTCTTCCTCTAGATAGCTTTTCTAATGATTCTTGAATCAGTCTTTCGGTTACGGAATCTAAGGCACTGGTAGCTTCATCCAAAATCAGAATATCTGGATTACGCAGTAAAGCACGAGCAATGGCAATTCGTTGTCTTTGTCCTCCAGATAAGCGTACACCGCGATCGCCTAGTACTGTATCCAAGCCATCTGGTAACTCTTCGATGAATTCAACCGCATGAGCCTGTTGAGCTGCTTCCCAAATATCTTCTTCGTAAATTCCTTCTAAACCATAGGCAATATTGTCTCTGACTGAAGCATTAAAAATAAAAGTATCTTGACTAACAATTGCCATTTTTCGGCAGACAGAACTGATATCGAAATGCTTTAGGTTTTCTCCATCCAAGAAAATTAATCCTTCTGTTGGGTCATAAAAACGGGGGATTAGATCGGCTAGAGTACTTTTACCAGCCCCCGATGACCCCACCAAAGCAGTAACTTTACCTTTTTCTATAGTGAGATTAATATCCCGTAACACTAAATTAGTAGGTTCATAGCCAAAACTTACGAATTGGAAACTAATTTCTTGCTTTAGTCCCTGAAATTGCAGGTAGCCATTATCTAAGTAAGGTTTGTCATCAGTTTTGAGGAGTTTTTGAATATTGTTGATAGAGCCTTGAAAACGACTTAAATTTTCTCTAGCTGAATTTACTTGAGCTACTAATGGCATCATCCTAAATAGAACAAACATAAAGGTAAGTAGCGATGAAGTTTGTAAGCTTCCTTGAGAGATAAAAAGATTAAATGCCACAACCACCATGACAATTAAAATTGTGCTACCTGCTCCATCTGCTATTGGTCTTACTGATGCAGAAATGGATGCAACTTGGTCTTCGGCTTTAATCACATCAGTACTAGCTCTGTCAAACCGTTGGCGCTCAAAGTCTTCGGTTGCTGAACCTTTTACTGTGCGAATGCCATTGATGAATTGAATGGCAATTGAAGCTAACTGTCCATTGGCTTTTGGTACACTAAAACTCGCCTCGCGAACGCGAGCTATTAGGGAAGATAAACTCACAGAAAGAAGAAAATATAGCGCTATGGCAGCTAATGTAAGTTGCCAAGATAGCCAAAGCATGGAAACTACGTAAGCGATTAGAGTAGAACCTCTAGTAATTAAACTAGAAAATATTCCAACCGCTTGTTTGAGCTGATTAATTTCAGTTGTCAGGCTGTTAATTAAATCTCCTGAACGGCTGGTTGAATAATAACTCAAACTCAAACTCTGTAATTGCTCAAATAATCGCTTACGAAGGCGATCGCACAAATTAGATTGAGATAATCTGGAATAATAAAGCCCGAAGTAGTTTAAGAGCGATCTTAACCAAATAGCTACTAAAACCAAAGCCGATAAGCGATAAATACGGGCTTCTGCTGATGCCTTAGTGGCTAGTAAACTAGTATCAAACCATTCAATTCCAGTTTCTATGGGTGGTTTTTCTGGACTGGTTAATACCTGTAAAAAAGAGGCAATTAAGCCGACAGTAGTACCCTCAAAAATAGCAGCGAGCAATGTAAAAGTCAGGGCGGTAATAGCGATGACACGAAAATGCTTAAATTCTCGCAGGATTATGGAATTATCTCGCCAAAAACTCGTGGCTTTGAGTAGCTTGCGGATAGGAACGGGAATTTTAGGACGAATTAACATAGTAAGTAATTAGACAAAATTAAATTCATTGGTTTAGACAGAGAATCGGCAATCGGAGAAAAGATTTTGTAATCAATTCTGTCTATTTACTTATCCAAGCGGGAGTCAAAATAGTAAAAACGATCGAGAATTTGTGACCCCTAAAGCTAAGAGCTAACAGCTAACAGCTTTTTGTCAATAAGCACCAAAACCAGAAAGAACTTTAGGAACAGTTAGCAGTAAAATCTTTAAATCTCGAATTAACGACCAACTATGTAAATATTCCAAATCGCATTTAGTTACTGCATCCAAGTCTAGGAGATTAGAACGTCCTTCTACTTGCCAAGCACCAGTAATTCCAGGCAGAGCATTCAACCTGGAGTTAGCAGTTTTACTCAAACGCAGAGCATCATATAAAGCCCAGGGACGAGGACCTACTAAACTCATTTCCCCCCGCAACACATTAAATAACTGAGGTAACTCATCGAGACTGTATTTGCGTAACCATTTACCCACAAAAGTGACGCGAGGATCCTGTTCTAATTTGTGTAAGCCATTTTGATTTGCCATTAATTTATGATGATGCTGTTCAGCATTTACAGTCATCGTGCGAAACTTATATACCTGAAACAGCTTACCCCGCTCACCTACCCTCCACTGACGGAAGAAAACTGGACCAGGGGCAAAAATTTTAATTAGTAAAGCCAGCAAAAGCATTAAGGGACTAATTAATACTAATAAAATCGCCGCAGCCAACCAATCTAAAACTCTTTTAACTCGCCAACAGGTAGTCTGACGGCAACTAGGCAAGCGACTATTAGAGGGAATACGGATAAAAACTGGCTTATTCACTTGATGGCAAGTATCAGCCCAAAGCTTGATTCCTTGTTCCCCCAAAGCTCTATCAACGCAAATCCTTTTGATCCAAGAATTACGTAGACAATTCTCTAACCAACACCTTCGAGTTAAAGCAGGAAAACAGTAGTCAGCATCACTAGGAATGTTCTTGACCCAAAGACTTTTTTGACGCCATTTTAAGTCACAGGCGGGTAAATAGCTTTGAACTCTAGATGAGTCTAAATCTAAAGTAAGCACTTTGGAAGTTTGGAGTACGATATTAGTTGTCATCATTATTTCCTCATCAAAAAATTAAGCTGGCTGTGGCAATAAAAACTGAGATTGAGTTTCATATTGTTTAGAATCATTAGCCACTATGCCCAAAACGTTTAACTTACTCAATAAGGCTTCAGCCTCGATCAATTCAGAAGCTTTAACCTTATCTAAGCGCATCATCAGCACAGTACTATCACAGATAGAAGCAACTCTAATCGCATCTACCATCCCGATCGCTGGAGGAGTATCAACTAAAATTAGGTCATAGTTTTGTTTGTATTGGTCAATCAAATTCTGGAACTTAGAAGAACTTAGTAACTTAACTGGGTCTTGGGGTTTAGAGCCAGAGGAAATTAAATTAATGGTTTCTCCGAGGAAAGAAACTTCCTCAATGGTAGGATGCTCGATTTCCCCTGACAAACAATCAGCTAAACCAGACTGATTGCTTAGGTTAAAAGGTTTGTGAAGACTAGGACAACGAAGATCGGCATCAATTACCAAGACTCTTTGCCGATGGCGAGCTACGCTCAAAGCCAAACCCAAAATAAAAGTAGATTTGCCTTCTCCAGCGATCGCGCTAGTTATCGCTAGAGATTTTAAAGATAAAGCGATGTTAGATAGTTGAATATTTTCGTAAATTACATCTAAAGATTCTCGAAAAGGCTGCCACTGAATTACTTCTTTAATGTCGGTAGTAAGGTGAGAATTAGAGGAAAAAGGTAGTTGAGCTGAAAAAAGATTAGATGAAGATAAAGATAGTCCAGGAGTAGTACCTAAAACAGGCAAAGAAGTTTTACGTCCAATTTCCTTGGGATCATTAATCCGTTCATCGATAGATTCTTTGAAAAAAGCAACCGTTCCCCCGAGAAAAGAAGCAACCACCAAACTAAGTAACAAATCCTGGGATAAGCTAGGAGCAATTTGCACTCCTAATTGAGGTGGCTCAATTATTTGCCAATTAAAGCCACCACGATTTAATTCTATTTCTAGCTCTTGCTTGGCTTGTAACAGTCTTTGTAAAGCTTCTCTTTTAATTTCTGCTTCTTGAGTAAGACTTCTGTATTGAGCAATCAATTCAGGAAATTGAACTAATCTTTGTCTAAGTTCGGCCTCAGTTTTCGCCAGACTCAAATCTCGCTCGCGGATGCCTGTTATGTTCGATTGAGATTCAGTGATTTGGTCATTAAACTTATTATCACTATCAAAGAATTGCCTTTGTTTTTCTATGGATTCGAGATCAACAGGAAGAAAATTACCAGGTAATTTACCGAGAACTTTTTTTGCTTCCTTAATTAACAAAGTCCTTTGACTATCTCTTTGGTCAATGAGATTTTGAATTATCGGATTCTCATCAGTAAATTTCGTTTGCTCAGTAGCAAGGTTAATTTCGATTTCTTGTAATTTGTTCAGCAAATTTTGGTAGCGAGCAGATTGACTCAGGCGAGATAAAGCTAGAGAGTTTTCTGCTGATAACCCCAATTGCTGTTGTAAAGTTGTGTAATTTCCAATAGTTTGATTACTTTGCGCTTTAAGTATTTCTCTTTCTTGAGCAATATTTCTAATGTTTTCTTTTAAGGCGATCGCTTCTTGTTCTGGAGAAATTAAATTATGTTCTTTGCTTAATGCAGTTAGGGCTGCTTCGGCTTTAGTCAAATCATTCTGCGCTTGAGGAATTTGTTGCTCAATAAAGGTCAATCCCTCTTTAAGACGCTTTTCCTGTTGTTCGAGATTATACTCCAAGTAAACTTTTTGGATTACTTCTAAAACCCTCTTGGTTTCAGAGGGGCTACTGCCAGTGTACATAGCTTGTATGATACTAGTCTCACCTTCATTCGCTGAACTACCTTCTTCTACGACTTGAGATACAACCAACGAACGTCTCAATGCTTCTATAATTTCGGTCTCTGTCTTTTCAGAATCTTCCCATCCCAAGCGATCGACAACTCTTTTTAAGATCTCTGAACTCTTTAATACTTTTAATTGAGTGGCGTAATCAATTTCAATAGTCGCATCAACGAATTCTTGTTCCAAAGATTGATCGCTAACTTTACTGGTAAATCCTTTGGCTTGATAGTTAGATTCCACCAATACCTGAGTATAACTTTGAAAAACAGGTTCTTTCATCAGAGATATAGGAATAGCAATAGCTAGGACACCCCCAAAAACTCCTGCAAACCACAAACGGCGACGCCACAACATGGCAAATATCTGTCCATAACCCAAGTCATTTTGTGCTTCTGATTCCCAGTTAGTCTGACTCATTTTTTGACTCCTAATGCAACCTGATTGGCTATCCACTCCGAATTGATTTTTAAATTATGTAAAAAGGACGGGCCACAAAACTCTTCAATAACTTTGGATATGTGTTGGAAAAAAACTGACTCAGAAAAACTATTGACTGCATGCTGGCGAATTTTTGTATAATCCCATTTTTGGCTTTCTGCTTGCTTGATTGCTGCTTGCAAAGCATCAGGAGATTGAGGGTTGAAGAGAATACCAGTTTCACCTGAAATTTGAGTATCTAACACTCCTCCTGCACCATAAGCGATGACAGGAGTACCACTGGCATTAGCTTCTATAGGAACCAAACCATAATCTTCAAGGGCAGTAACTACTACCGCTTTCGCTTTTGCCATCAGATGAGTACGCCATTGATCATCCACATAACCTAGAAACTTGATATTGTCTAGAGACTTAGCCTCTAAACGGTTACGCTCTGGGCCATCCCCAGTAACAATCAAAGGTAATCCCAACCAGTTAAACGCTTCGATCGCAATATCCAACCTCTTATAACTAATTGCTCGCGACGAAATTAGATAATACTCTTCTTTTTCGGCTGAAAAAACAAACTTATTGGTATCAATAGGATAATTTACTACTAGTGCTTTCCTTTTATATATTTGCTTAATCCGTTGGGCTACAGTAGTAGAATTTGCTATGTATAAATCTGGTTCCTGAGCATACTTCAAATCTTGTTTCCGCATAGATTGGAGTATGGGCTTGATCAGAGGAGAAAATTTCTGATAGCTACTATACTCTTCTAGATAAGTTCTCGTATCCCAGAGAAAGCGAGTCACATTATGACAAAAACAAATGTGCATTGCCCCTGGTCTCTTTTTTACCCCTTTTGCAAAGCTAGAGGTACTACTTACTATTAGATCGTAATCTTGCAAGTCCAGCTTGCGAAAAGCTGAGTAATATAAGGGTGCAAAAAGACGAAAGTTTCTTTTAGCTCCAGGTAGATTTTGGATAAAAGTTGTTTGGACAGAGTGGCGTTGAACATCAACGGTATTCTGCTGGTCATATATAGATGAGTAAACATCAGCCTGAGCAAAAAATTGGCATAGTAACTCAAAAACCCTCTCCGCTCCACCCTGTTGTGTCAAGTAATCATGTACTAAGGCTACTTTCATTGTTTTGTTATCAGTTAGCTTTTGTGATGGGTTCTAATGCCTGATCACCGAAGAAATAGCAGAAATATGAAATAATTCTTCCCCCAAAAAATTTTGGGCTTTAAATTTATTTCGTATATTTCTATTACTGAAAATTGGCTAATAAAAAAACATTACTTTATATGTTTATGTTTATGTTTGTTTATCTCTGTCACTTCATAAACATAAATCGTATATCTAAGAAAAGAAATCCTTTTTTAGTCAGCAAAAAGTTATATAAAAGTAAGATTAGCTGAAAAAACCTTCAACATATTGAATGGTTGGTATTAATATTTATTTAAGAGAATTAAGTTAATAGGAGGTAAAAACAACTAAAATTAGGCTTAGGTTCCAATTCCACTTTGATTTTTGATAATACGGTATTTCACCGTAACGACGTAGGTCACAAAGTCCATTTTTGCCATCATATTCATGCTTACTTTAATCGTATTAAACAAGACTTTGAGACTAATTAGAAAAAAATATATTTATGCTACGCAAAATAACATCATTCAATCCCACGAAAATTATTTGATATAACTACAACTGTATCTAAAATCTTAGTACAAAAGTGATTAAAGTTACAGTAAATCAAATTAAATTATAAGTAAAACCAAACTGTCATCATCAAAAATTTGGTAAAAATGTATCTGTTTGTACGTAAATTCGATCATTTTTCTGTATTTGTACGTGTTTATACGTAGATTCGATTACTTTCCTGTATTTGTATCTAAATATAAATATTTAATTTAAGATAAATATTTAATTTAAGATAAGTTTAGGATTACTCACCAAAAATTTTTTTAAAAGTTGCTTGGTTATCAATTCTCAAAAGTAAAACGCGATACAAAACTATAGATCAGCTAAAGGTATCTCTAAATTAGCTGAAAAACACTGGTAAGTAATTTTGATTACAAATCGAGTCTGGTACGAGGAATAAAAATGAACAAAGCGATTAATTTTGAATCAGTTTTATCTTTAATTGATCAAGCGATTAGCCCCCGCTATCTAAACCCCACTCAAGAGATCGTACTTCGAGAAGTTTGGAATGGTAAAACATACTCAAAAATGGCTTATGACTATAATTATGACCCAGAGTATATTAAAACTGTAGGCTGTAATCTATGGCAAACACTTTCTCATGCTTTTGATGAACATATTAACAAAAGTAATTTTGTCCCTTTTATGAGGCAAAAGATAACTAAGTTACTTGAAGACAAAACAGAACAGTCACAAAGGTATCAAGTTCCATCTTTATCTACTAAAGCTAAAAATAAAAAATTTTGTAATTGGACAACTGCTCCTCATACAAAGCATTTTGTGGGTAGAGAAGAAGAAATCGGGACATTAAAGTCTTGGAGTCAAGATCTTGAGTGCCGTTTTATTGTTGTTTCAGGTATGATTGGTTGTGGCAAAACTACTTTAGCAACTAAGTTTGCCGAGAAAATAGAAAACCAGTTTGATTATGTTATCTGGTTTTCTTTACTTCAGCCACCACCCCTAATAACCCTTCTCAATAGCTACTTAAAAACAATAAGTCAGCATTCTGAGGCTCAAATAGAGCAAAAATCTTTGGGATTGAGCTTTTTGCTATCCGAATTTATTGCTTGTTTAAAGCAACAAAGAATTCTCTTGATTCTAGATGGCTTACAATACATTTTTAATGTTAATCGGACAAATATTTCTTACAAACAAGGCTTTGAAGAATATGGTCAGTTTTTACGTTCTATCATAACTACCGATCATCAAAGCTTATTGATTGCCACTAGTTGTATCAAGCCAAGAATGCTAGAGTACTACGCTGGCAATCAGGTGAAGTTTCTGGAATTGAAAGGATTAAAGGTTCAAAATACTAGAACATTTTTGAAGTTAGAAAATAATTCTTCAATAAAAGAGAAAAAGTTATTGAGTTTATCTGCAACTTTGCAAAGTAATCCTCAATTACTGAAAATTATTCATAATCATTTGGATGGTTTTTCTGAAGAAAATACTGAGCAAATCGTGCAAGATCTAAGTCTTCTGGAAGAAATTAGTAATTTGCTAGAGCAAGAATTGTCTTATCTATCGGATTTAGATAAAGAAATTATTTACTGGCTTTCAATTTCTTGTTTTCCCATGTCTCTGGAAGAATTGAATAAGCATGTGGAACAGTCTCGACCTAAACTAAAATTTTTACAAAGTGTCAATTCTTTAGTCAAGCGATCGCTGATTATCAAACGTGATGCTACTTACTCTCTAATGCTGATTATGAAAGTTTATTTACGCAGAAAACTGGTTAAGCAAGCTATCAAGAGCGAAAATTCAATATCAATACGTAATTGAATTAATCAAAATAGATAGATGGAACAACACAAAATTCTTTTTGTCGACCATACGGCTGTAATGGGAGGTGCAGAACTTAGCTTGCTAGATTTGGCAACCGCCTATTCTCAAACCAGCAAAGTGCTTTTGTTTAAAGATGGGCCTTTACGTGACCGTTTAGAAAAGGCAGAGGTAAAAGTAAGTATTGCTCAAGCTTCCGAAACCATGCTTAATCTCCGTACTTCTGGGGGACTGAACTCTTTGACAACAGTTCCAGAACTCTGGAATATAGCAGGTCACATGACTCAAGAAGCAAAAGGTTACGATCTGATCTTAGCCAACTCTCAAAAAGCTTTTGTTACCGCTGCTATAGCAACTTTAAGAGGTAGTCCACCAGTTTTGTGGTATTTACACGATATTCTAACTGCCAAGCATTTTAGTAGAATCAACCGCATGGTTGCAGTGTTTTTGGCAAATCGGTTTGCTGCTAAAGTATTGGTTAATTCTCAGGCTACTGGTAAAGCTTTTGTTGCGGCAGGAGGAAAAGAAGAATTATTAGAAGTAGTTTATAACGGTTTTGAGTCTCAAAAGTTCGACATTGTAGCTATTCAAGATATAGAAACAATTCGTTCTCAGTTAGGTATTGGTAACGCACCTTTGATTGGTTTATTTAGCCGTCTTTCTTATTGGAAAGGACAGCACATTCTTTTAGACGCAATTAAAGAATTACCTCAAGTCCATGTGATATTGGTAGGAGAAGCTTTATTTGGAGAACAAGAATATGTATTTAAGCTTAAAACTTTAGCTGCTATGCCAGAATTAGCAGGTCGAGTTCACTGGTTAGGGTTTCGTGATGACATTCCCGCTTTAATGAAAGCCTGTGACATTGTAGCTCATACTTCTACTGAACCAGAACCTTTTGGTCGTGTGATTGTGGAAGGACAGTTAGCCCAAAAACCTGTAATCGCAACCGCTGCTGGAGGCGCATTAGAGTTAATTGAAGATGGAATAAATGGTTATTTATTCCCCCCTGGAGACGCGATAGCTCTACGACGACTAATTCAAAAATTGATTAGCGATCGCTCTTTAGCCGAAACCATAGCTCAACAGGGTTATATTAATGCCAAGACTAACTTTTCTTTAGAAACTATCTTAGTTAGTTTTACCCAAGCGATCGCGCAATGCCAGCAAAGCTGATCTTCATGGTTTAATTTCAGGCTAATTAAAAATTTAAAACCATAATATTAAGTCATTGCTATCGAGAGAAAATAACTTTTAGGTTACTTTATTATGACGATTAGAACAGAGAAAGCAATGATAAAATGTCTCAAATAGATGTTCTAAAATACGATCAAAATAGGACTTTAATGAGACTTTCAAAAATAATGTATCACCTACTACTTAATTGGCTAGATAAATCCGATGCTATGTAAAGTTATTTAAATGCAGTTATACAAGTTGCTTAATTTTACATTTTCAAAGCAATCTTCTATGGTTGTACTTTTTAAGTTTAAGTTCATCAAAGTTAATTATTAGATAACATTGTTAGGAATTGAAAAAATGAAAAATATGTTTCAAAATTCTTCGATAACTTATATAGCATCTTCAGAATATCTTTATTCAGAAATTGATTCAGAAGCAGTAATTCTTGATATTCAATCAGGAATTTACTATGGCTTAAATGATACAGGCAATCAAATTTGGCATTGGCTACAAACGCCTAAAACTTCATCTGAATTACTCGATCTTTTATTAGAGGAATACGATGTGATTTTGGAGCAAGCAACTGATGACTTACAAAATTTATTACAAGAAATGGTAAATACTGGTTTGATCAAAACAGTAAATGAACAAGTTAGTCAGGTTTCTTAACTTAAATAAACAAGAGCGGCAATTATTTATCCAGGCTTATGTACTGTTGATGTTCATTCGTCTTGGTCTATTTCTTCTCCCATTTCAGAGATTAAAGAAGATCTCAGTCAGAGTTAGCCAGATCGTAAAACCTGTTGATTCTCAGATCGCTACGAGAAGTATCGCCCAAGCTATAAATCGCAGCAGCCGTTTTTGTCCGGGTACAGTGATGTGTCTAGCTAAAGCTTTAGCAACCAACACTTTAATGAATATTTATGGTTTTCCCTGCCAACTTCATATAGGAGTTGCCAAAGGGCAAGACAATAATTTAGAAGCTCACGCCTGGGTAGAAGCAGAAGGAAAAGTAGTAGTCGGTTACTTGCCTGATTTATTTCGTTTTAAGGCTATGTACTCACCAGGAGAACATTTACTATCATGAGCGGTATTGTCGGTATTTATTATTTAGATCAACAATCAGTAGAATCAAAAAAGTTAGAAGCAATGCTCGATATTTTGGCTCATAGAGGTTCGGATGGAGCAGATCTTTGGTGTCAAAATAATGTTGGTTTGGGACACAGGATGCTCTGGACAACTCCTGAATCTTTGTTAGAAAAACTGCCACTGCAAGATAACGCTAAACAGCTTACTATTACCGCAGATGCCCGTATTGATAACCGAGAAGAATTAATTTCTTTATTAGCTTTAAAAGATCTACCAGCCGAAAAGATTACTGATAGTCAAATTATTCTTGAAGCTTATCAAAAGTGGGGTAAAGATTGTCCCGAGAAATTGATTGGAGATTTTGCCTTTGCAATTTGGGACGAACGCAAACATCAATTATTTTGCGCTAGAGATCATTTTGGAGTTAAACCTTTTTACTATTATTCTTCAAATTCTATTTTTGCTTTCGCTAGTGAAGTAAAAGCAATCTTGTGTTTGTCCGAAGTGCCTCGAAAATTGAATGAGGTAAGAATAGGTGACTATCTAGCTTCGATGTTTGAAGATCGGGTGATTACTTTTTACCAAGAAATCTTGAGGTTACCTCCCGCTCACAGTCTAACAATAAGTACTAACCAAATAGAGATAAAGTCTTATTGGTCGTTAGACCCAAATAAACAACTACTTCTCGATTCGGACGAAGAATATGCGGCTCAGTTTCGCCAAATCTTTACCGAAGCAGTACGTTGTCGGCTTCGCAGTCACACTCAAGCGGGAACTATGTTGAGTGGCGGATTAGATTCTTCATCTATTACCTGTACTGCACGTCAAGTCATGGACGAGCAAGGTATAACTACTGAGTTACCTACTTTTTCAGCAATTTTTGATGAGGTAAAAGAGTGTGACGAACGCACCTATATTAATTCAGTTCTTGAACAAGGTGGATACGAACCAAATTACATATATGGCGATAAAAGAAGTCCATTAGCCGACATAGATAAAGTGCTATGGCATCAAGATGAGCCTCTTTATGCCTTCAACTTATTTTTGAATACAGGTTTATATGATCTGGCTCAGAAACAAGGGGTCAAAGTAATATTAGATGGCTTTGATGGTGATAGTACGATTTCTCATGGAGTTGGTCATTTAAGAGACTTAGCTAGGCAAGGTAAATGGTTGGCTTTATGGCAAGAATTAAGAGGATATACTCGTAATTTCGATCTGCCATTTTGGAAAATGCAGCGAGCCTATATCTTGAATTATGGTATCAACCCTTTGATTGAAGAGTCTAAACCTCTGAAACTGGTAAGAAGACTGTGGCGAGGTCTGATTAGAAGAATTAAAGCTAAATCTAGCAAACCAGCAGTTTCTTGGAACACTGGTCTCAATCCTGATTTTATCGAGCAAATCGATCTAGAACAGCGTCGCCAAACTCAAAGAAAGCCTTTAATAGAGTCGCAAATTTATCAAAGAGCAGAACACAATTACAGTTTAGTTCGTGGTGTAATGCCCTATACCCTAGAGGTTTTAGATAGAGCAGCGGCTTCCTATGGTATTGAATTACGCTTTCCTTTTTGGGATAAAAGATTGGTGGAATTTTGCTTATCTTTACCTCCCGAACAAAAAATTCGTCAAGGCTGGACTCGAATGATTATGCGTCAGGGTTTAAAGGGTATTCTGCCACCAGAAATAGAATGGCGTGGTGGCAAGTCGAATCTCGGCCCTAATTTTAGCCATGGATTATTTACTTTTGAACGACAGCGAATCAAATCATTGTTAGATGAGAATTCAGAATCGATCGCTCATTACGCTGATTTAAAAGTTTTGAGGGAAGCATACGAAAGGTTTCTGACGCGACAAGCTAGCGGAGATGAAGAAATGCATCTCTGGAAAGTCTTAACTTTAGGTTTATGGCTGGAAAAGTGTTTGTCGGAATTTTCTGACTCTAACTTAAAAGCCGAGACAGTACATAATCGATAAAATGCTAAATCTTAAATTAAGACAAGCTATTGCTATTAGATAGTTGTTCTGTTGGATAGCCAAAACTTATCTATCCCATAGCAGAGCTATCTAGTAAACCAACTTTCATGTTGTTTCCGAAAGCTCTAGGCTAAAGCCGTAAACAGGAAATAGCCAACCTAAAACAAAAACTAGAAGAGGTGAAAATGAAAAAAGCATATAATGCACCCAAACTGACTGTACATGGCGATGTAGAGGTTCTTACTCAAAACAATGGTACGAGCTTCGTCGATGTTCCTCAAGGGACTCCCGTGGGCGACGGCAACGTTGCTAGCTAGATACTAACACTATTAACAGAACTGTTAGTATCTAGCTTTTTAAGATAGTGAAAGTAGAGGTAGTATCCTAGGTAAGCTGCCCCTGCGATCGCTATTACTTCTACTAGTTATTAATTAAATTATTTAAGCTCATAATAACCAATGTATTTTTATCAAGTCTACGGTTTAATTATTAAATCCACTTTGGAGCTACCAGAATTAATTAGTAGTCAAGAAATAGAGGCTGATGTAACCTTACGAACAGAAAAATTATCAAACTCGCCGTTATCTATTGATGATGATGTTGCTCATTGCTATCAACTCACAGCAGAGGGAATATACATTTACTGGCAAGGAGTTGGCACTTTTTTAATTAAAGAAGGTAAAGAAATTATTATCGAGCCAGTTGCTGAAACTGATGAATATCGATTGCGTTTATTTATTCTCGGTGCGGCAATTGGTACTATCTTGCATCAACGAGGCTTATTGGTGCTTCATGGTAGTGGTGTGGATATTGACGGTCAAGCTGTGGTGTTTGTGGGTAATAAGGCTTGGGGTAAATCTACTATTGCCGCCAATCTAAATGCTAAAGGT
>JASJDX010000514.1 GCA_030064975.1 Pleurocapsa sp. MO_192.B19 | reverse complement strand
TAAAGAACCAATTTGGATTAGAGATAATGATTCTTTCGTTGCTGCTTTACCGGCGCCTCAAACTCGTTTTACCTACGGCATCGATTTTCCCTACGAGGTGATTGGTAATCAGTGGCATAGTTGGAACCCGAATCAAACAAATTTTGCCACCGAAATTGCCCCCGCCCGTACTTTTGGTTTTGTCGAACAAATAGAGCAACTGCAACAAGCAGGTTTGATTAAAGGGGGAAGTCTAGAAAATGCCCTGGTTTGTAGTCATTCTGGATGGGTTAATCCTCCTTTAAGATTTACGAATGAACCAGCCCGTCATAAACTATTAGATTTAGTAGGGGATATTAGTTTATTAGGTCAGTTGCCGATAGCTCATTTTATTGCTTATAAGGCTAGTCACAAGCTACATATTGAATTAGCAACTAAATTAGCCAGTGTTATCTCAACCTAATAATATTTATCCAAGATAAGTTTATCAAGTAAATAAAATAAATCTCTAATGCCAACTGTTAACGATTCCGTCCTAGAAACTCGAAATCCTGAGCTTAAAACAACTTTTAATGTTCAAGAAATTCATCAACTATTACCCCATCGCTATCCTTTTGCTCTAGTAGATCGTATTATCGATTATGTACCTGGAGAAAAAGCCGTTGGGATTAAAAATGTTACCTTTAATGAACCCTTTTTTCCTGGACATATTCCCGACTTTCCTTTAATGCCTGGCGTACTCATGGTAGAGGCAATGGCACAAGTTGGAGGTATTGTATTAGTTCAATTGCCAGGAATGGCTGGCAAGTTTTTTGCTTTTGCTGGAATTGATAAAGTTCGTTTTCGCCGCCCTGTAGTACCTGGCGATCGCTTGACAATGACGTTAGAACTCCTATCATTAAAACAAAATCGCATTGCCAAAATGCAAGGTAGAGGTGAAGTGGATGGAGAACTTGCTGTTAAAGGGGAAATGATGTTTTCTTTGATCGAAAAATAAAATTGGTGTCCAGGTGAAATCCAATAAAAATATTTATTATTATCAACTAATAACTAGCTAAAGGTTATTTTGGTTATGTTGATTTTGCCTGTTGCTTATTCTGGCACTTTAAAGATTTGCCAAAATTAGACAAGCTATTGCCTCTGGGAGAATTGATCTTGAGTGCCTTAATTCATCCGACTGCTGTTATTAATAATAATGCCCAACTACATCCGACGGTGCGAGTTGAACCCTATGCGGTGATCGGTAGTCAGGTTAGTATAGGTGCAAATACTATAGTAGGTAGCCATGCCATCATTGATGGATTAACGGAAATTGGTAGAGATAATCAGATTTTTCCTGGCGCAGCTATTGGCTTAGAACCCCAAGATTTGAAATATAAAGGGGCAAATAGTCGGGTTATAATTGGCGATCGCAATCGTCTTCGTGAATATGTCACTATTAATCGCGCCACCGACGAAGGAGAAGCCACTACTATCGGTGATGACAACCTTTTAATGGCATATAGTCATGTAGGTCATAATTGTGTGATCGCTAATGAAGTAATTATTGCTAATAGTGTGGCACTGGCAGGTCATGTTCATGTAGAATCAATGGCAATTATTAGCGGTGTTTTGGGTGTCCATCAGTTTGTTCATATTGGACAGATGGCAATGGTAGGTGGCATGAGTCGTATTAACCGTGATGTCCCCCCTTATATGACGGTAGAAGGTAATCCTGCCAAAGTGCGATCGCTTAACCTGACAGGGTTAAAAAGACGTGGCTTTAGCACCACTGAAATCCGAGAACTTAAAAAAGCCTTTCGACTGCTGTATCTACAGCATATCCCTCTCAAAGATGCGATCGTGCAACTAGATATGCTATCCGACAATAAACACATTCTGCATCTACAAAAATTTATTCAGCTTTCCCTAGCTAATGGCAGAAGAGGACCTATTTCAGGAAAATAGTTGAAGATACGTTTACTATTGTTTTTGTTTTTTTGTTGCTTATAGATTTATGATACCAAATCCTGTTGTCAAAACCTACTTATAACTTACAGGTTAAAAACAGCACGCTACATACAAAATCTGCCTACGCAGACTAGAAGGATAAAGGGGGTATGAGAATCGGATTTAGTATGATTAACTAACACAGCATTTTTCCCGAACTCCGAATTCCGAACTCCGAACTCCAAACTCCGAACTCCTTGCCTCACGCTAGTAATATCTAGTTTTCGATGCACATCAGCTTAACAATCTTTTTAAACTAGCTTCCATAACATCAGTAGTTTGCCCAGAAACACTAAATAATAAAGCTTCTCGATAAACTCTCCCTGCATTAGAATTTAAATCGTTAGCTACGCCACCAGAAGCAATTACCGCAGCTATGCTACAACGTGCAGCTAAATTAATCGCCTTGGCGCGAAGTTTAAGTTGTTGTTCATAGGGGAGATTATTATCTAATTTTGAGGCGATCGCCTGTTCCTCACATTTTTTAACTCTTGCTGTTAGAAATTGCCAGGATTCTTGTAAAAAATTTAGTTGTTTTGTTTCTCCCGCAGCAAACAGGATATCTAACCCTGCATAAGCGCATCCTAGAGCAAAAAAACCATGATTAAGGACATTTTTACGGCTACTTACGTGAATTGCTCCTGCTGGTTTGATCGCTATCAGGCGATCGCGAGGTAAAAACCACTGATTTATTTTCGCACTAACCGTATTAGTTGCAGCCATTGCCATTAATTCCATAGGCTTACTCAGGGCAATTTTACCTCCAGACTCTTGTAACTTGTTTTGCAATGGCAACATTCCATAAAGCTCTCTACCATCAGGTAAGGTTGCACCTAGGATAAAGTGAGCAAAAAAATCATAGCCAGTGATCCAGGGAACTATTCCTGTTAAAAGATATCCTTCGGTTGTCTCAGTAGCTTTCATTATAGGTACTCCACGACGACGAAGATGGGAAAAGCCCACTCCCAATAGAGCATCTCCCGTCGCCACATAAGGCAAAAACTTTTGTTGTAGAGATTTGTTATCGCTTTTTGCCAACATAGCTACCGCGCTTTGATGTTGAGTTTGTAAAAAAGTTAAAGCACCTGAAACTCTTGCCAGCATAATTTGCCAACGATGATAATCTACTTCCTTTAAACTAGTACCACCTAACTCTGAAGGAACTTTTAACGCTAACAAAGAGCGATCGCCCATTCCTCTTAACGCTGTTCTAAGAACTTCAGGATCGCGATCAATGTTATTGGCTAAAGGTGCTATCTGTTCTTGGAGAAAAATTTGAGTTTCATAAAACTTATGCTCAAGATGTTCATGTTTCATCCGTCGTTTTCCCTTCGACGCTAATATCTTTAACGTTTCTGGCAATTCTAGATAGCTCGCTTTTTTCACTTATTGCAACGCGAGATGGTGAACCGCTAATAATCCCTTCGTAATTACGGAAAGATTCTTTGATATAGGGAATTTCTGGTGCATCGGAACTAATCACATATTCCCGAATACCTTTATCATGCCACGAACCACGCATTTTAAAAACGTTCATGGCTCTAGACATCTCACCGCGAATTTCTACATATTGCAACAGAATAATCGTATCGGTAATCGTAGAAATATGAGACTCAGTAATGGAATTAGATCCTAAAAATTGATCGGTGGTATTGGTGAAAAAGCCTGTAATCTCTTCTTGTTTAGCATAGCCAGTAACACCAATTACAAACTGGCGAAAGGCATTATTGGTTACTCCTCTAGCCAAAGCTGATAGGGAATCAATCGCAATTCGAGCAGGCTTAAATTCAGTAATTTCTGACTTAATCATCTGTAAATGATCTTCCAAACCCGCCGATTCTGGATAGCTACAAAGCAGCTTGAGCAAACCTTTTCTTTCCATTTCCTCAAAATCTACTCCCCAAGAGGAAGCGTTACGAGACAACTGCGCTCTAGATTCTTCATAAGCAAACAGTACAGCTCTTTCTCCCTGACGACAACCCTCTTCTAGAAATTTACTTACCAGTAGAGTTTTACCTGTTCCCGTTGCCCCTGTAGCCAAAATAATCGAGTCTTTAAAGAAACCACCACCACAGAGTTTATCCAAAGTTTTAACTCCCGATGAGCGACGTACATTGGAAGAACGTTGAGTCAGGCGCATTGCTCCCAAAGGAAATATGTTAATTCCGTCGTTAGTAATCGTAAAAGGATACTCACCCTTCATGTGGGTTGTGCCACGCAGCTTGAGGATTTCTATAGTACGACGGCGACGTTCTCCTTCTAAAACGTTGCGAATAATAATTACATTGTCCGAAACAAATTCCTCTACACCAAAGCGGGCAATTGGTCCATATTCCTCAACTCTTTCCGTGGTAAGAATTGAAGTAACTTCTAGCTGCTTGAGACGAGCCACCAAACGAAAAATTTCTCGTCTTACTACCGAAGCTGCATCGTATTGTTGAAATACTGCTGTAACAGAATCAATTGAAACTAACTTAGCTTTATACTTGCGAATTGCATACTGAATACGCTCAATTAATGCTGATAGGTCAAAATTGCCAACTACTTCTTGACCTTCAGGATCGGGAGAAGCATCCAAGATGAACAATTTACCGCGATCGATTAAATTTTGCAAATCCCAGCCAAAACTGTAAGCATTTTCAATAATATCTTTGGGAGATTCCTCGAAGGTAACGAAAATGCCAGGAAAATCAAAAAATTCAATTCCCCGATAGAGAAATTGAACTGCCAAGAGGGTTTTACCAGTACCAGATGTTCCACTAACTAGAGTAGTTCTACCAATCGGCAATCCACCATGAGTGATTTCATCAAATCCTTCAATCATGGTACGGATTTTGCGCACTCCTTTAAGATCTTGTTCTTGTTGCTGTGGCTGATCGGAATTTGGTTGATTCATCTAAAATTAGAAACGGCGTATTTGGCTACTTAAATATTAGAGAGGATAGCTGTTCAAGAAGATACCAGTATAATATCTTACAGCAAGCAACCCAGCTAATTTATAACTTTCGTTCGCGAATTTCCTCATAGAGCAAATCTAACCCAATTAATACTTTTTCGCGATCGCTTAGATCGCCAATAATTTTGCGTACAGGAGGAGGTAATACTTTGGATAAAGTTGGAGTTGCTAGAATTTTATCTTCTTCAGCTAGTTGAGGGTTTTTCAAAACATCAATCACTTTCAGGGCATAAACTCCTTGAAAATCCTTTTCTAAAATGTTCTTAAGGGTTTTTAAAGCTCGAACCGAGTTTGGTGTGTTTCCTGCAACATACAATTTTAATACATAGGTTTTTCTGAATTGATCCATAATTCCATAATATTAAATGAATTATTAATTAATCTTGAAGTGATAACAATAAATTTTTGCTTAATTAGAGTACAAAATTATCTGGAGCAATTAAATATCAATCATCTTGTTTATTCTACTCTAAATAATAATTCTAAAGAGATATCTTCTCCAGGAATAGAGCGACGATACATTTCACATAAATGAGCAATAATATCGATTAATGCCAAACGATAATCTAGGAGAATATCTTCATTTCTTCCTTCTATCTGTAGTTGATGAGAAAACTCATCGATTAACTCCATATGAATTTCTAAAATTTGAGATGTAGAAACGTCTGCAAAAAAAGCTTGATCGACAAATTCATCAATTATTTTATTTGTTTCTGAGTTATTAGTAAAGTAATTAAGCAAAACTTTTCGATAGCTTTGACTTAATTTTTGATACAATCTTTCTTGTTTTTCAGAAGGTAAATTACGGTAAAAGTCTCCAGAATTGCGTTTGTAGTAAACCCCCAAATACCCTAATCTTTCTTTTAGTTTTCCTATCAGTCTACGCTGTTGTAGAATCAGAGAATTGCCTACTCCCTCTTTTTGCTCTTTTTGTTCCGACTTATTTTTTGGTTGATGGCTTGTAACATGAGAATTGGGAGGAAGACTTAAAAATTTGTTAATTGCCAAATTAATATAAGAGTTAATTTCTGCTATCTGAGTTGGATATAGATGTATTTCTGCTCGATGATAAAGAGTATGAGCCGATGGAACTGTCAGAGAGCTAGATAAATTTTGCTCTACGCTAGCAACCATATTAGTTGGTTGTTCAACCTCAACAATTACTGTGGGTAATAAAATTTCTGATTGCCATAATTTTTCTAAAGCTGAACTAAGCTGAGCATCGTTAACAAAAACAAGACAATCTATTTGTTCTTGAGAATTGGTGATTAAGTCAACTAACTCTTGTGTCAGACTAAGACATTTAAGTTCATAGCGATCGCCACTCAAGAACTTAATTACTGATTGAGCAAACTGCTGTTGAGTAGAAAACAGACAAATGTGTAGTTTACTCGATACAGAGCATTCACTGGCACGGAAATCTTTATCTTGATGATCTGACATTGTTGGGTAAGTTATACGTTATGGTTGCTAGTGCCTTCTAATAGGAGTTAACGCTAAATAAAAGTTTCACACCTAAAACACAAGACACTAGCTTTTCCAGCGCACTGGAGTATGTAAACTCTTCTTACGCAGCCACCATTGGCTCACGGTGGTTTAACGTTGACTACCACCTAAATACATACTAATAAAAAGTTAACATTTATTTAGGCTTTTTGAGAATTGTAATGAAACATAATTCTCAACATAATGATTCTACTTGCGTAACGTACTAATATAGAGAGTAGAGTCTCTCTTCAGATTAAGCTGCTCAATTGTCAGAGCGAATGACTAACGTAACTGAGCAGGATACTAACTCGATAACCCAATAATTCCATAACTACTTAGAAGATCAGTTTGCTTCTGGAGGCAGTAACCGAGAAATTCATGCTTAGTCCCAATCTTACCCTAAATGATTTTGTTTGCCCGATACCCATCTGTCAACTAGAGACAGATTTGGGAAGTATCCTGAGAATCTTTCAACACAGTGATTGTGATTTGCTGGCAATTCCTCAAGAAAATAACAGCTGGGGAACAATTAGCTCGAAAAAGCTCCTTTCACTGATAGGTCAATTCTGGCAAAATAAGACAGCTTCCATGATTGGGCATCCTAAAAATGTAACTCACGGCGAAACCTTGTTTCGTTTAGGTTCACAAGAGTTAAATTGTTTGATCGAGCCAGCGACTGTTTATCAATCTGACACTAAAATCGAGAATTTTTTAGGCTATTGGAAGCGTAATTCTTTAGCTAACAACCAAACTAAATATCTAATTGTTAATCATCAAGGCAATCTACAGGGTTTATTAAACACGGAAAAATTACTAGAATTTTTGGTCTCTAAGTTTCATCAATCCCAGGCTGTATATTCTAGCTTGCCAGTTTTACCTATCTCGTTAATAAACTCCCTTGACTCTATTGCACTACCTCTAAAATTAGAAACTCTTGCAGGAGAAAATTTCTATGTTAATCAACATTGGCAAAAATTAGTTGGCACATCCGAGGAAATCACACCTCAACAGCCACAGTCAGAGGATTGCTCTATTGCTTCCTGGTGG
>JASJDX010000513.1 GCA_030064975.1 Pleurocapsa sp. MO_192.B19 | reverse complement strand
TACCAGGTTTAGCTATCCCCGTGTTTAGTCAAGTGTTTGTGGATGAGATTCTGGTGGAAAATCGCACCGAATGGATACGTCCACTGATTTTGGGGATGATTATTACCACGATCTTTCAAGGCATTCTGACACTGTTACGACTGCGCTATTTAAGAAAGCTAAGGATTAAGCTAGCGGTGGGCATGTCCACTCGCTTCCTCTGGCACATCCTGAGATTGCCTGTCAGATTTTATGCCCAAAGATATGCTGGGGAAGTTAGCAACCGTGCTAGTTTGAATAATAAAGTAGCTCAGGTACTTTCTGGACAATTGGCAACAACTGTAATCGATACAGTCATGTTACTGTTCTATGCCGTGGTGATGTTTGCCTATGACGGGGTATTAACTTTAATCGGTGTCTGTTTTGCTGCTATCAATGGTTTGGCATTGCAGAGAGTAGCCAGACAGCGGGTGGATCTCAATCTGCGTTTAGTACAAGATTGGGGTAAAGCTCACGGGGTTAGTATTGCAGCACTTCAGAGTATAGAAACTTTGAAGGCATCAGCATTAGAATCAGATTTCTTTTCCCGTTGGTCGGGATATTATGCTAAGGCTGCAAGCGCACAGCAAGATTTGGAAGTGACAAATGAGATGCTAGGAGTTTTGCCAATTTTTTTAACTTCTTTGACCTCGATGTTAATCTTAGTAGTTGGCGGTTTGCGGGTAATGGATGGGAATCTTAGTATTGGGATGTTGGTGGCGTTTCAAAGTCTGATGTTAAGTTTTCAGCAACCTGTGAATACCTTGGTAGATTTTGGTACTATCCTCCAGGAATTAGAAGGGGATTTAAATCGTTTAGATGATGTATTGGGTAATTCCCTCGATCCAGAAGTGGAGGCAGAGGAAGGAAGGGAGACTGGGAGACAAGGAGACTGGGAAATAAGAGAAAGGTTGCAAGGTTATGTGGAGTTGAGAAATATTACCTTTGGTTATTCCCATGTTGAACCAGCATTGATTGAGAATTTTAGTCTTTCTCTACAACCAGGACAGCGAGTTGCTTTAGTTGGGTCAAGTGGTTCGGGTAAATCAACCCTGGCTAAACTTATTTCTGGACTTTATCAACCTTGGTCGGGAGAGATTTTGTTAGATGGAACTCCCAGAAGCGAAATTCCAAGAGAGGTTTTGGCGAGTTCTTTGTCACTGGTGGAACAAGATATCTTTTTATTTGGTGGTACGGTACGGGATAATTTGACTCTATGGGATGCCACTGTAACCGATGAACAACTTATTCAAGCCAGTCGGGATGCTGCTATCCATGAGACTGTGGTGACCATTCCGGGGGGATATGACGGGGAATTGTTGGAAGGAGGTGTTAATTTAAGTGGGGGGCAGCGCCAAAGATTGGAAATTGCCCGCGCATTGGTAAAAAATCCAGCAATTTTAGTGATGGATGAGGCAACTTCTGCTTTGGATGCTCAAACAGAACAAATTATTGTGGAAAATCTCCGACGACGTGGGTGTAGTTGTATTTTGGTAGCGCACCGCTTGAGTACGATTCGGGATTGTGATGAGATTATCGTTTTGGAAAAAGGTAAGGTGGTACAGCGGGGAACTCACGAGGAGTTATGGGAGGAAGGGGGAGTTTATGGGCGATTGATTCGTTCTGAAGGATGATATTAGTGCTGCCGCAGGCACAGCGTCAGCCGCACAGTTAAGTTATCCAGTTACCAGGTTTCAGGTGTCATTATTTTTGACTTTTGATGGCTCTCCTAGAGTGGTTATGACAAAAACTTACTAAATTATTATTAGCTACTAATTTAGTATAGTTAGTCTAGGAGAGCCCTTTTGACTTATTAGCCTGGATTATTCATGAGCCAAAAAATTAACCATTAAGGCATTAAAAAGTCCTTCAAATCTTCATTTAGACACAGCAATCCTATGAGGGCTTTGTTTTAAGAAAAAATCAAGGGATGAACATCACTGGTATAACTGGCATCACTTAAGCGCAACAAGCTACACGTTTCTATGAATCAGATCTGCCGAAACCAGCTTGTTATGGTGTAGCGTTTCCCCCAAGTCACGGGTTGAACCTGATGATAAGTATCAGAACGAAAAGCAACGAATGAGCCAGCTTCTGGAATGATGGCTAAACAGCAGTCCTTATATGCTTCCTGTTGCTGTAAGTGTGGAGCATAAAACTCCAGAGTTCCACCCATATAATGCTCTGGCTCTTGCGTAGCAACTGAACTGTTCAAAAAAAACACTACTGTTACCACGCGATCTTGTGAGCTAGGATTCTGGTTATCAACATGCCACTTAAAAAAATCACCTTGCTGATAGCACAGGAAACTCGGTCCTTCAAAGGACAACAATTGTTGTTTGAAGTGCTGCTCTAATTGGGATCGTAAGTTAATCAGTAAAGTTTGGAGCCGGGACGAAGTTTCTGGCTTGATCTCTAAGGCATGACTCTTGCAAAAAGTTTTGTCTACTATACGAGTCATGGTGTTCGCCTTATAAACAGACGCTGGTTGACTGTTCGCTGATTGTGACTCAGTCAATATCTGAGTACAGAATTCTCGGCTGACAAAGTTCTTAACACTCAGTATCCCCAATTGGGCAAATAAGTCAGTCTTTAACATTGGTTTATACTCGTAAAATTTTATGGACATATCCAGCAAATTAGTTCTTAAGACGTGATTTTATAAAGGAAACATCCCGTTGTTGCGAGATGAGGATGCCCCGAAAATGCATCCTCATTCTGCTATTCTTGCTCTGGCAGAAAGCCATTGGCAAAACCGAGATGTACCCTTTTCTAAACGCCTTCTAAACTGAGTTGTCAAAGTCAAGTGGTACTATAGAGAACTCATTGCTTGTAGTCCCTTTGCTGCTAAAAGCGGCAGGGGGTCCAGGGGGTCCCCTTTTTATAAAATAACCTCCCCATATAAGGGCAAGTTCATCATCATCTAGAGAACGCAGTGTGACGTTAGAGCCATTAAATTCATGCGTATTTTGCAAATTATTAGGATTAGAATTTTGATTGTTTTGAGACATAGTTTTGTCCTTGATGCGTGTTCTTTTTATGTATTGGGGTGACAAATTTTAAATTATGCAGGGTAAGATTTGACCCTATTAATCAGTGAAAGTTTCTTGAGGTTGGTCTTTTTGTTAACCTCTAACAATATCTAATAAATTCAGTATGTCTAAAAAATTGACTCAATAGTTGAGTTAAATTCAGGACTATTAGAACTTAGGACAACTCAGAATCATGGCAAGAATTCAGGTAAATTCAGGAGGCGATGAAATCGATTACCTTGTCCTCAATTTCATGGTGATCGCCTGACCATAGACACTGATGATAAAGGCGATCGCATTCCCATATTCATTAACTGTACAGGGCGATCGTCGAAATCGAAGGTGCCAGGTATCGAAATCGTTAAAAGTCTCATAAATTCGTTAAAAGCCCGTTGCTTTTGAAAATTTAACAATGGGCTGAGATACTTTGATGATAAGCTCCTGAAGGAGGGAAGGGAATTCAATTCATAGCCTCTCATCACTTCCATCTATTTTTATGCCGCCCCAGACACCATCAAGCTGTTGTAACTTGAGTGGCTGAAGCAGTGGAAGTTTCTTGACGTTGGTATTTTCTGGATGTGTTGGTTTTTGTCTGTTGTTGTTCATTTTGTTAACCTCTGAATTGAGCTAAATTCAGTATGTCTAAAAATTTGGCTCAATAGTTGAGTCAAATTCAGGACTATTAAAACTTAGGACAACTCAGAATCATGGCAAGAATTCAGGTAAATTCAGGACGCGGTGAGATCGATTGATTACCTTTTCCTCAATTGAGGAGCGATCGCTCTTAAATAGCTTCTTAACACAAGGGCGATCGCATTATCCTGGTCATTAACTTAAGGTGCGATCGCCATTAATCTTAGGTTTTCCCAAGATATGATCGCGGAGATCTGAGCGATTACTTTGAGTCTGTATAAATAATCGGGGCAGAGTCCCTGAGAAGCTTGAAATTTCGTTCGTAAAGAGGCTGTTGACACAAATTATTTTACAGTCCCATTACTTGCTATTCTGTTCCCAAGAAAAAGAATCTATTTTACTGATACCTCCAGTTAAGCTATTTAACTGTTCCAACTTAAGTGGCTGAAGTTTGATGAGTTTCTTGAGATTTAACTGTTTTGGATTTGTTGCTTTAGGATTGTTGTTTATGTTCATGTGATTAACCTTATGCTTATGTCTAACTGAACTTAATTAGTCTGACTGGAAGTCAGGTTGCTAGTTATTCCAATTTAGAAATCGATTACGCTCTGGTAGCCTTCGGATCGAGAATAACTAGAGATAACAAACGCGATTCGTAGAAAAAAAGAATGAGACTGTAATCACCTGCCCTAGAACTTTCAGGCGATCGCCTTCTTTGAATAACTCAGTTAATGGCGATCGCATCATCAATATTGTTAACATTTCCAATGGCGATCGCTTTCCTGACTCTATACATCTGCTAACTGGTAACTGATGTAGCTACAAATTCAGGATATTCACCATTATTTCGTTGTGATTTTCGCCGCACTGTCCTGGATCGTCGCAAGAATCATCGTCATTGTCACCTTTACCTAAGAGTCCACCAACGATCATATCCAGTTGCGCTTCAGTTAGCTGAACTAAGTGCTGGTTTGGACGAGTTGTTTCTGGAGTGGAAGTCTTTGCTTCATTGGCTTGCGCAGAATTGACCATCGTTTCGTTGTGGTTACCAGGGCATCCCTTCGGATCGGTGCAAACGCATTTTCTAAGTCCTTAACTGTATCAGTGCGATCGCGAAGAAATCCGCTCCTCTGGTGTCATTATTTTTGACTTTGGAGAATTTAATTTTTGATCCTTTTTTGAGCACCTCGTAAACCGCCAACAATTCCATCAAGCTGTGACAAGTTGAGTGGCTGAAGCTCGAGGAGTTTCTTGAGGTTCAGCTGTTGTGAATTTGTTGAATGTTGCTTGCTATTCTTCATATCTATAACCTCAATCATAAAATTAGTCGATCTGACTTTCAGTCAGGTTGTCAGTTATTCCAATCTAGAAATCGATTACGCTCCGCGTAGCCTTCGGATCGAGAAGAAGTAGAGATGACAAATATAATTCGTCAAAAATTATAAGAGCTAAAAGCCATCCATAACTAAATATATTCGATCGCCCAGAAGAATAGGCGATGGCAAAAACGCAAATGGAGCGGCAAATAAATCCAGTCCCAAGTAGTTTGTGGCAAATTGGCTGGATGTCGAATGGAGTTCATAGTGCCAGTCTCTCCCTACTTTTTCACGATTCTCTCTTTTAATAGCAGTGTTTTTCGGTTCGATTGATGTAGCAATGCTTTTAAAGAGGAAGTAACAATGGCTAACTACTATGGTTCTGAAGACTTAACTATGAGGTTAGCAACGATTGAGTCCCAGAATGATGATTTTGTAGTATCCCAATTTTTAGAAATATTCCGCGATCTTCAAGTCACCTGCCAAGATGACTCTTTTGAAACGCAAGGAAAAGCTTTACTGACAGAGCAATTAAGGTATTTCATCGAGGATAGCAAACCGCTGAAGATGATTTTGCCTGGATTTCCCTGCAAGTCACCAAACACAGAATCAAAGGTATTTAGTTCTTTGCCCGATCGAGGAGAAGAAATAGCTCTAAGGACTTTAGATAACTTCTGCGAGCAAGTCAGAAAATTCTACCCTCCTGGGTGCCAACTAACCATTTTCAGTGACGGCACTATTTTCTCCGATATCATTGGCGTTCCAGAAGAAGCGCAACAAAGTTATAATATTGCTCTTCAAGGTCTGATCGAGCCACGACATCTTTTCTGGGAATCTTTAGATAGCTTCTTCTCCCTAGAAAATGGATACGATGCCTTACGAGAAGAATTCATGAGTAATTACTTCCTGCAAGACCAAGACGAGGATCGATTGAATAGGCTGTTCCCAAATGATGACGAGACTTGTCAAACCTATCTCGGTCTCAAACGCTTCCTCTTTAATGACAACCCTTGGACTGATTCTGATTCTCCGACAACAACCAAAAGTCGGCTAAAAAGAAGTGGTCAATATGCCAAGACTATGATTCGGCGGAACAAAGCATTCACCAGACTAATTCAGGAAAAGTTCCCACACCACATTCGATTTTCTATTCATAGTTATAATAATTCGGGTCCTAAATTTAGTATTCATTTGCTACCAGATGATTGTCGCTGTGTAACGCCATGGCATAACGTGGTCGTCAAAAACAAAGGTGATCGAGAAATACTGATGAAAAAAGAGGAAGCTCAAAAGTTACCTTCTACTGCCATAGTTAAACGAAACGGACAACCTTGGTATATGGTTGAGTCTAGAGGGGATGTCTGGGCTCAATGCGAGTTAGAAATTGTCAAACCGCCACGGACGGGAATTAGAATTTCCTATAAAGGTAAAAATAACGATGAAAAATCTCCCTGTTCTTTGCTTTGTACTGCAACACTACGAAGCCTCTGTATGGACTATGGGTTTGTGGTGTTGCGAGGTTTCCATATTGGCAGTAAACAGGAGCTGCTTGAGTTTTCTTCAGAGTTTGGAAACCCAGTGGTCTGGAACTTCGGTGCCGTCCACACAATTCGACCTCAAAAACCAGCTAATGGCTTTATTGCTTCTCGCGAAGCTGTCCCCTTACATTGGGATCTGAGTATGCCACCGTCTTACTTAGAACAGAGTGGTCGTTATGAA
Organism: Pleurocapsa sp. MO_192.B19; assembly: GCA_030064975.1. GTDB lineage: Bacteria > Cyanobacteriota > Cyanobacteriia > Cyanobacteriales > Xenococcaceae > Waterburya. The sequence goes on along the minus strand of JASJDX010000513.1, from coordinate 748 downwards.
GATTTTACCCCTCAGTTTTTTACACTTTATTGCCATAAAGCACCAGCTAATGGAGAAGGACAGACTACTCTGGTTGATGGTCGCAAAGTGCTGGAAAATGCTGGTTATCGAAAAGTTGAGACTTGGAAAAAAGTGACTATTAATTATTACACCCAATTCACTTACTTCGGCGGGAAGCAATACAGCTATCCGTTGCTCGGCAAACACCCCATTACTGGTGAAGATATCTTTCGATATCAAGAGGGATGGAACTCAAAATTACAGACCGTGAAACTTTCTTCCACAAGTCTGCCGCCACAAGATTTTCAAGAACTGATTGGAGAACTACAAGCATCTGTATATGATGATAGCTGCTTTATAAGCCATGACTGGTATCAAGGAGATCTGCTTATCGTAGAAAATCATTATATGCTTCATGGTCGAACATCTGTTAGCGAGCTAACCGACGAACGAGAACTATGGCGCGTTCAACATGTTCCTATACTTGCGATAGAGATGTAGCAGCAGCTAAAGTTATGCTTCAGTACGCGAGGGGGCAGGAACTGTCCTCTTTAGATTCAGAGTCGTCAAGCACTACCAAATGCGGAAGCATGAGGCAACTTGGGGCGAAGAAGAGTCAGAAACTCTTTCCAAGCGTTAGCTTGGGATGATGTAGTTCATTAGCTAGGATAAATGCAATCGCTTTTCCACAGACACTCACGATCGAGGCGATCGCTCCTCAATAGTTCCTGAACACAAGGGCGATCGC
>JASJDX010000512.1 GCA_030064975.1 Pleurocapsa sp. MO_192.B19 | reverse complement strand
AACCATCGACACCAATTGCGGTCTAATTGCTTCCAAATTGGCAGCTAGTTCTTGAATCAAAAATCGCGAGGGCAATCGCGAATCATTTTGCTGTTTGTCCAAAGTCCAATAATAATTTTTCCAACTCATCACAACAACCATGAACATCGCCAATAATATCAAAAGGACCGTGTTCGTCTTTGCGATTAGTCCACATAGGTTGGGTGGCGACTTCTATCGTTTCTATTTCTTCGACGGAGGAGAGTTTGTAAATAAAGCGAAAACCTTCTCTTTTTAAGTTGCGTAGCGATCGCTTCAAACTATGAGTATGGTTTCTCACTACATGACTACCAAACTGTCTATTAGGACGTTGTTTATTTCTTTCTTGACATACTGACTCTGGTAAATTAAACACAATAGCCACTGCAAAGCAATAAAACTGTTTGGCTAAATTAAGTAAAGGCTTACGGCTTTCTGGTTGCACGTTAGTCGCATCAATTACCGTCAATTTTCCTGCTGCTAATCGTTTGGCTGCAATATAGTGCAGAACATCAAAAGCATCTTTAGTCGCTGTTTGGTCATTTTCATCATCGGATACTAAACCCCGAAAGTAATCTGAAGAAAGTATTTCCGTAGGTTTAAAATGTTTACGGGCAAAAGTCGATTTCCCCGCGCCAGATGCACCAATTAAAACGATTAAAGATAATTCGGGAAAAGTTAGTTTCATTATGTCGATGATAATGGATTTGTTTATCTCATTACTTGTATTGTTTGTAGCTTTTAGCTTTTATATTCTTAATATTATTGTGATATTTACTTATTCTCTAACTAGCAAACAAAGCCATTTGTGTAGGTGTACCGACTTCATCATCTTCATTGCCAATACCTTGAAATGTCACTTGATAATTAAACCTGTTTGCAACCTTATTTGCCCAGTCTTGAAACTCTTGTCTTGTCCATTCAAAGCGATGATCTCGGTGGCGTAGTTTGCCACTGAGTAAAGATTCAAAGCGCAGGTTATATTCAATATTCGGAGTCGTGACAATAACTAATTTGGGTTGAGCAAATTCAAAGACGACCCTTTCTAAAGCAACAAGGCGATTAAGATCTAAATGTTCAATTACTTCTATTACCGTAGCTGCATCATAGCCATTAAAGCGTTTATCTCGGTAGATTAAAGAGCCTTGTATTAGTTTGATTTTATCTTTTTGATGAAAAGGTAGGTCTTCTAGTTTAAGTCTTTTCTTGGCTATTTCCAAAGTACGGTAAGAAACATCGACTCCCATAATTTGCTCAATAGATTTATTTTTAAGCAAATACTTTAATAACTTGCCTTCACCACAGCCTAAGTCTATTACTCGTTTTACACGATAATTTTTTAAAGTCTCGGCAACTAACTCTAGTCTTTGTTGGTTAAGGCTAATAGGTTTTTCTAGGGCTGCTTCTTCTCGATCTTGAACTATATCCTTCTCGTCGATATCCTGACTATCTTCTTCGCTTAACTGCTCTAATGCCCTTCTTGCCAAACTCCAACGACGTTTGAGGTATCTTTTAGTAATTTGTTCTTTGATGGGATGATTATTAAGCCAGCCTTCACCATGACGTAATAACTTATCAATTTCTTCCTCTCCTACCCAATAATGTTTATCGTCATCTAAAACAGGAATGAGAACATAAAGATGACTCAGTAAGTCACACAGACGAAGTGTATTGTGTAGAGTAGCGTCAATATAAACGCTATCTTCCCATTCGGAAAAAGTAGGATCTAAAGGTAGTGTCTCTCCTTCTACCTGATAACCTAAAGGTTCAAGTAGCTCCCGCAGAAACGATATACCAGCACGACAGGGTAATACGGGAAGATTCACGGTTAAAGGAATTGCTCGATCTACCAACTCTGGCATATCCTTACAACGTCCAGATAAAGCTGTCCGAAAAACTTTGGAGATCGCCACACTCATAAAAGATGACGCGGAATAAGGGCGATCGTTAACATACTGACTTAATGTTCCTTCTCCTTTACCTGAAGATTTACCCCGAACTAATTCCACAGGATTGATGTCTAAAAGTAAGGTAGCGGTGCATCTTTCTGTCGTTGACTCTGGATAAAATACATGAGCTTGTCCAAACGTCATCGGAAATGACTGACATTTATCAGGATGTTTGTGGAGTAGGTATCCTAAATCAGTAGCAGGTTGATGAGTAGTTGTAATGTTTAACAGCATTTATTGAAATGAGATAGCAATGCTTTAAGAGAATTAGCTACTCGATAAACTAAAAGCATAATTTAACAAAAATCCCGATTTGTAAGAGAAACACGAAAAATATAGTCCACTCCAATCTCAAAATCATGGATTCAATTTTTACTATTCTTTCTCTCCTCTTGGCTAGATTTGCTTGCTTTTATTTAGATCTTATATTTATTTTTGCACTCAAGTCTTTTAATTTACAGTCTTCTTTGTTTTGATATTTGATAAAATATTTTCGCATCAGCAACCACTTAAATCAATTGTTCGTAGTATATTTTAATAACTGATGTTACGCAGGCAAACGAGATTTCAATAGTTTGACTTACGTCTCGGGAATCAGTTTTGAACGAAATTTCAATAGTTTCAGTTTTTAAGTGCGTAACATCAGCTTTGACTATATCTAGCAGAATCTTGCGAGACAAAGACTTAGAAATCAGAATTACTTTATTAACTCGTCAGTTACTTTCACCTTTACTATTAGGTTTGAGTCAAGACTTGGGTAAGAAAATTGCGATCGCCAAAATTCCTTGTTTGTTGAAATTTCAAATCGATCTACTAAGCACAACCAGCTATAAAGACTTATTCAACAAAACTCCAGAGAACACCATTAGCTTTCGCTTTCATTCTCCTACTAGCTTTAAACAAAATAACTGCATTCAACCCTTCCCCTTACCAGAATTAGTTTTTAATAGTCTACTTCGTCGCTGGAACACCTTTGCCCCAGCAGAATATCACTTTCCTAAAATCGACTGGCAAGGCATGACCACAGCCTACGACCTCAAAACTAAAGTTATTAAAAAAGAAGTGACGGAAATCGGTTCTGTCGGCTGGGTTCGGTACGCATTCAAAAATGACGAACAAGCCAGAATAGCGACAATACTTGCTAACTTTGCGAACTTCTCAGGAATTGGTCGCAAAACAGCATTAGGCATGGGAAGAAGTCAATTTAAACCCAAGATTTAAGATCCAAACCTTTGAAGGTCAAATTTTAGGCATACTGCACCCGTAAACGAACTAAACCACAGACACAACCAATTGCCTGCTCATACATCTCAGCTCGGAGACGAAATTGTTCTTTGGCTAGACGAAATATTTTAAAAACCCTAATAACGTGTTCTACGTAAACCCTCTTTTGACTTAATTGTCGATTGAAATCCTTTTGCCCCTGAGTTAATTGCCCCTTGGGCGGCTTTTTATAAGGTGTAGTGGTATTATTTCTGCCAATATAGGCTGCATCACCGATAAAGCTGAGGGACTCTGGTAATTCTCCTTGGGTTTGTTCAAACAGCTTGCTATCGCTACGAGGTCCTGGTTCGCCAATGATTACATCTACCAGGTCAGTGCCGTTTGGTAACACTATTCCTTGATTCTTTCTCGTATGCTGCTTCTGTTTCCCTGAGTAATATTGTTCTTGCTTTTGATTGTCCTTGGGTCGAGGAATTGGTTGTTCCCATGTATCTACCAGCTGCTCTCCTTCTGGTAATTCTGCCAACCACCTTTCCAGTTCAGCTTGTTCGATTCCCGAACATTCTTGTTTCCATTGCTCCAACAAGCTGGCTGGTAACTCAGCTCGAATATAAGGCAGCATTTCATGGATATAATTCCAGATTGTTGATTCGGCACAACCAACACATTCTGCTAGTCCTTGCATTGTCCAATGTTGTCTGATGTATAACAATGCTACTATCAGCCGACATAATAACTGAGCCTCTTTTTTTCTGCCTCCTCCTACTTGTCTCTGCCGATCTGCTCTGTTGGCTTGTTGCTCTTGCTTCTTTTTTTCTTGTTCTGCTATTCTCTGCCACAATTCCCATAGAGCACTTGCACTCAGCCCAATCATCCGTTTTCCTTGTTTGGGCTTTTCATTGATTAAGTGCAATAAGCGATTAAAGAAGTTTTGATCCATTTATTGCTGATAATTTCCACTTTCTCATTCTCCCATCTCCACTTATTTTTGAAGATGTCTATTTGTTAATAACTAGGGAATTTGGTGAAAAATCGGCGCTTTCTTCACAACATCTTCAACTTTCTTCCTTAAATTTAAAATTGTCCTGAATCAGTGAAAAGTATATTCAAGCTAAGAATTTAAGATTAAGCTCTACTGCCATCGAGCGCGAGGAAGTGTTGAACTTACACCAAAAATCTGGGGAGAAGAAAAGTGCAGTTCACTCAAGAGCATAATTCCCATGGGGCAGTTACTGTAACTTTTGCTGGACAAAAAGCTAACTCTGCATTAGTCCAGACTGTAAGGGTAGAAGATATTGTCGGCACATCTGAACTAACACTAAAAGAACAACTACTCAGATTGCTGGAACAGGAATCTGGTGTTTATCTCCAGACCGAACAAACTGAGTTTAATGAGTCTGGTAGAAGGCAAGGTGATGATGTACTAATTAATCCCCGAGCTGGTTGAAGTTATCTGCACGTCAGTATTTTGTCTTCTGGTTACTCGGGAATGAAGAAAATAACAGTATCACTGTCTAAGCTGCTACTAGAAAGAGGTTAAGTCGATGCTCGATCGCCCGAACCTAAAAAGTAATAATCAAACTAGCAATAGCGATCGCGACAATCTGATTTTTAACCAGTACAAGCATTTGTCGGAGGTTCTATGAGTAATAAATCGGGTGCATCGAGCCAAATTATCTCCCTGCCTAAGGGAGGAGGAGCGCTTCACGGAATCGGTGAAACCTTCTCTCCGGATTTGTTTACTGGCACTGGCAATTTCACCGTCCCCATTGCTTTACCGCCGGGACGCAACGGGTTTCAGCCAGAACTCAATTTAGTCTACAGCACTGGTAGTGGTAATGGTCCTTTCGGGCTGGGCTGGAGCTTGAGCATTCCCAGGGTTAGCCGCAAGACCTCGAAAGGCATTCCCCGCTACGACGACGATCGCGATGTGTTTATTCTGTCGGGGGCAGAGGATCTGGTGCCCGTGAAGGAGGAGCGTTCTGAGACGGATACGGAACGCCGCCTATCCATCACCTATCGCCCCCGCACCGAAGGCTTATTTGCCCGAATTCATCACCATCGGGTTGTTCACCTCCCCGATGGTCCCGTGCAGGATTATTGGGAAGTGCGCAGTAAGGATGGCCTGGTCAGCTACTACGGCACGCCGAAACTTCCAGAAAATGCCGATAAAACTTGGCAAGATCCAGGGGTCATTGCCAATCCTACCAATCGCAGCAATATCTTTAGTTGGTCGCTCACTCAGACCCGCGACCCGTTTGAGAATCTGATTGTCTACGACTACGATCGCGATTCTGGTACAGACGGTCCCCATCACTGGGAGCGGCTCTATCTGAAGCGGATTCGCTATGCCGATTATGGAGATAGGAAAAAACCTAAGTTTCTGGTTTCGGTCACCTTTGAGTACGAAGACCGATCCGAGTTCGATTCTTTCTCGGAATACCGATCGGGTTTTGAGATCCGTACCCGCAAGCGGTGTCGGCGCATCGAAATTCGCACCCATGCGGATCGGGAACGGTTAGCTCGCACCTACCAGTTCATCTATTTAGATCGGCGAGAGGACCTGGCCGACCTGGAGTCCTTGCTGCCGCTGAACGGCGTGTCGCTGCTGAGTCAGATCGAAGCGATCGGTCATGACGAAGACAATCCCAACCTGGATAAGCGACGCGAAGAATTGCCGCCTCTGGAATTTCGCTATACCAACTTTGAACCGAAAGACCGGGATTTCTTCCCCATTGAAGGGCGCGATTTACCGGCTCGTTCCCTGGCTAATCCCGAACTGGAACTAGCCGGCCTGTTTGGTAATGGTCTGCCCGACATCTTGGAGATGAACGGCACCGTGCGCTACTGGCGCAATTTAGGCAACGGACGTTTTGACCTGCCCAGAGAAATGTCGGATGCCCCCGCTGGTCTACGGCTGGCCGATCCAGGGGTGCAACTCCTGGATGCCGATGGGGATGGTCGCATCGATCTGCTGGTGAATCGGGAAGGCCTGTCGGGCTATTTCCCGCTGCAGTTTGGTGGGCTGTGGGACCGACGATCGCTCCACCGCTATTCCACGGCTCCCAGTTTTGACCTGGAAGCGCCAAATGTACAGCTGGTAGACCTGACCGGGGATGGGGTGACGGATGCCATCCGGTCGGGCAGTCGGCTGGAGTGTTTCTTTAACCACCCTCAGGAAGGGTGGACGGAGACCCGATTTGTAGAACGGCGGGAGATTGAGGACTTTCCCGATATCAACTTTTCCGACCCACGGGTGAGGTGGGGGGACATGAGCGGAGATGGCCTGCAGGATATCGTGCTGGTCTATGACGGCAATATCGAATACTGGCCCAACCTGGGCTATGGCGACTGGGGCCAGCGGATCTCTATGCGCAACAGTCCCCACTTCCGCTATGGTTACGACCCGCGCCGAATTCTGATCGGCGATGTGGATGGGGACGGGTTAGCAGACCTGGTGTATGTGGATGACAATGAGGTGATTCTGTGGATTAACCAGAGTGGCAATGGCTGGAGCGACCCGATCTTCATCAAGGGTACCCCGTCGGTAACGGATATGGATGCGGTGCGGCTGGTGGATCTGCTGGGCACTGGGGTCGCTGGAGTGCTGTGGAGTGCCGATGCTCCTGGACCTTCCCGCAGTGGCATGTTTTTCCTGGACTTTACCGGCGGGGTGAAGCCTTACCTACTGCACCAGATGGACAATCACATGGGGGCAGTAACGCGGGTTGGATATGCGTCTTCAATTCAGAATTACTTAGAGGATGAGAAGCATCCAGAAACTCGCTGGAAAACCCCGCTCCCCTTCTCGGTACAGGTAGTGGCCCAAGTGGAGGTAATCGATCGCTTCTCCCAGGGCAAGCTGACCACCGCCTATACTTATCACCACGGCTACTGGGATGGTGCGGAGCGGGAGTTTCGCGGCTTTGGTCGGGTGGAACAGTTGGATACGGAGGTCTTCGAGGCCTACTGGCAGTCGGGGCTGCACGGGGCCGATACCCACTTTGAGCCGGTTGCCTGGCGCGACTTTTCACCGCCGCTGTTGACCAAAACCTGGTTCCACCAGGGGCCAGTGGGGGATGAGTTTGGGGACTGGGGCGAGACGGACTACCGGGCGGAATTCTGGACGGGCGATCCGCCCCAGTCCCCAAACTCATCCCCCACTGGCCCCTGGTGGAACCAGGTTTTGGTCAACAGCGGCGGTGAAAAG
>JASJDX010000511.1 GCA_030064975.1 Pleurocapsa sp. MO_192.B19 | reverse complement strand
CTCTTCTTCAAAATTTAGATGGGTTTGCCCTGACTCTCGAGCTTTACTCAACAATTAATGCGCCCGTTCGTGCCATAATTATTCTGATTATCCCAAAAGCCTACTTGAAGGAGGTGCATTATGCCTACACCGTCGGGATGCCAAGTGGACGTTTTTTGCCGTTGGATTTGGGGATGTATACCCTTTTAGCTGGAATTGGTTTCCAAGGGATGAATTTTTTTAGTGAGTCTACTAAAAGTCCTCTTCCTTCTGGATTTAAAATTACCAATCCGTCAACGCCTGGGGTTTTCTTTCCCTGGTTCAGTTGTGTACACCTCCTAACTGCCAGGAGTATGTTGCTATAAGACTTCATGAGAAGCCTTTGCAAATTTCGGACTGTCTTCCAATTTTCATTACAGGTTGCCTTGAAAATTCGCCGTCTCAAATTCTTAACGAGACGATTTGTTTTCTGCCAATCGACAGAGTGCCAACTCGTTTCGTTCTTGTTAATTACGTTTACGACAGAAGCCATATCTAACTTTTCTTGAACTAGTTCAGAATTATTACTTTGGTTTTCAAGAGATTCACCAGTCTTCCGTCAGCACCCTTTCAGGTTGGTTATTTCAGGTCTGTTGCCTGACCTATCCGTCAAGTTATACCAACTGGTGGCTTTCCTTTGGGATTTCTCCCTCGACGGCATTCGCTTTTGAAGACTTCCTACGCCCGCTAAGGGATTGGTAGTTGTCTTGCGACTTCCCTACTTTGAACGTGGAAAATAGTTCAAAGACCTTATCGGGGTTATCCTGTTTCACACGGTATGGAGATGCGATTAACTTAGGACTCTATCTTTACTCCGAGGCTAGGTGTCCTCAAATAAGGCTGATTTTGACCCTATTGCTGTTACCTTTCTCCCGTATCAGTCACTTTTCGGGGTTACGACGTCACGAAGCATGAGATAAATTTGCTGTTCGCTGTCCTTATTAATCTTGCCCTTGCCTACCTTTTGGTTTGTGACTACCTACTTAGTTTCGGCTTTTCCTCTCGCTGTGCGACATTCTGATTACTCAAGATGCCGTGAGTGGATGGACACAGGCATTTGGACACTTGCCTGAGGAGTTGAAAGAGTCTCCCGCTCTACCGTGCGCCTTTCAGGTCGCACAAACCATATCGTCCGCATATCTTATGCATTTGGAAGTTATTTTTCCATCTTTACTTTTAAATTCCCCGATTTTTTCGATTCCGTTCAGGGCAATGTTTGCCAATAACGGGCTTACCACTCCTCCCTGTGGTGTTCCTTGTTCGGGGAATTTAGGGTTAATGCCGCTCTTGAGACATAGGCGTAGACCGCCTATAATGAACTCTGGGGCTATAACTCTGTCTAGGATTGCCTTATGGTTTATGCGGTCGAAGCATTTTTCGATGTCGAGTTCTAAGACTCGTTTGTCTATTCCATTTGAGTTGCTATTGAGGTTTATTTGTAGGATTTTTTGGGCATCGTGTGTCCCTCGTCCTGGTCTAAATCCGTAGCTTCTCTCGTGGAATTCTGCTTCGTGTGCTGGTTCTAGAGCGTATTTGACAAGACATTGCCATGCTCTATCGGCAATAGTGGGAATTTTTAATAATCGTTTAGTGCCATCCTTTTTAGGAATGGGAATTTCACGTAAACCTTGATGTTGCCAAGTCTTTGTGTTTTGTTTTAGAGTTGACTCTAGTTGGAATCGTTCCTTGAACGTTAAAGACTTTTTGCCATCAATCCCTGCCGTCTTTTTACCCTGATTTAACTGGGTTACTTGCCGAATTGCTAGCATTCTTGCTGAGTAAGAGGAGAGAACGAGTTTCTGAAGCCTTTTGGCTCTTGCCTTGTCTCCTTCTCTAATCGCTTTAAATATTCTTCTTTGTAGGCGGAATAGTACCTTTTGAAATTGCTTCCAATCGGCGAATTCCCAATTATCGCTAGAACATATGTTCTGCGTCATAACCTCTGTCCTCCTTAGTTGAACATTCTTCTGATATCCTTGAGGCAATTACGCCTCATCCTACCCTCTGCTTGGTTTTCCGCTACTCGTCTAGCCTATCTGGGTTTCGACTGTTCCCAGAACCAAGAATCAGAGTTTTTATTCGTTCCGATGGTTAGATTGACGGTGGGGAACGCGGAGGTTTCCGATCCTTGGACAACCACCGTGTTGACTGATGTTTTAGGGCGGTTCAATTTGCCTGTTACCTTCTCGGAGAAGCAGCTAACCAAAGCAGAGAAGCTGCGAGAATAAGCGGTAACGAAGTCCATATTGTTTGTTCAGATTATGGCTCATACGTAAGACACTTTTCTAGAACCTGTTTACCCATGACATCTCCCGTTTAGCGGTAGTGTGGCTATCTGCTTAACCTCTAATTCCGCCCTGTTGCACGCTTCACTCTCCAAAATTCCGAGTTGGGTCGGTGGTGCCAGATAAGGAGTCATCTTTCTCTTAGATGGTGGGACTTTAACCCACATCCAACTCTATCAGTTCAGGCTACATACGGTTTTCTCTCCGTCATCGCCTGGAAGCCTCTACTTCTCTAGTTTCTAGAGCTTCGCAGCTTCAACGAATCGCACACCCTAACGTACTCGGCGGGTAATTCTTCTACTGGAACATTTAACAACACAGTCGGCTGTTTCTTTCTCAGACTGATTTTAGTTGACACTCCATCAATGCGATTGATACTAGAGAGTAGCATTTGGTTAGTTAAATAACGTCTTAATCTGGTGGCTTGATTTTCTGCCAGAGAAGCTAAATCTCTGATTCGTCTAGCTTCGGCTTTTCTTGCTTCAGAAACGGCTTCTTGATGTCGAATGTACCTTGCTACCTGTTCAGCTTTGACCTTAAAAGATTCCCCAGTAGAGAGCCACTGATTAAAAGTTTCGGAGAGCTTAGTTTCTCGTTCAGCTTCAGATAACGTTTCATCGTCTACGATCAGAGCGAGCGCATTTTCTAATTGTTGAATTTCGTCGGATAATTCCCAGAGTCTAGTAGTCATGATAAATATTTATTGTTGTTATTTGTAGGCAAAAAAAGTTATTGAAAAAACCAACGATTCAAAAATTCTTCTTCATCTTCATCGTCGTTATAGTTGTCTATGACAAAATCTTTGAACTCGGCTCTTAATCCTTTTAAATCTTTGAACAATGATTTTACTGGATATATAAATAAAGCCTTTTGTCTGGAATAGTACCAACAGATATTGCTAATATTATATTTATCGTCCCAATCCATTAGAACGTAGGCTATTTGTTGCCAAAAATGCTGCCTAGTTAAAGGATATTTTTTGAGAGTAGTAAAACACTTTATAAGGGAGCCATCTACAATTTGTTGAGCATCAGCACTAACATAATCGCTACCAGAAAAATCAGGATTTAAAAAGTATTTACGTTTCGTCAAACTACTGTTGGTTGCATGACAAACTGAAGGAATTGAATCTATTAAATTAACCAAATCATTAATCATTACAGAGACATAATTTAGCTCGGGCTGAAGACGTTTTTTATCGTGATTCATCAAAACTGTAGCTATTTCATGTACACTGCCAGAACGATATTTTTTCTCATAAGCAGCAAATATCAGACAGGCTATCGCTTTTTCTTCAACAGTTTTTGCTAACATTAGTTGACTTGCTACAGATGAACTTAAGTTATAACTTGCTACTGTTTGGTTAAAACTATCAGTTAATAATCCTAGATGCCATCGAAAAGCATACACAAAACCCGTCCCAAGAAGGGCAAAGTCTTTAATTTGTCCTGATGGTCTCAGGATTTGATTTCTATTCATTTGTAAGTTGTGACTTTGGATTAAGCGGTCGCCACAGTCAGATTGTTTTGATTTAAACCATTTGTATAGTGGGCTATTAGTATTGTTTAATTCTCTAGTTAGAGTAGTCATAGAATTAATTAGATTATTGACTTTACGTTTTTGCAATCGCCATTTCTGACGATTGCTATTTATTAATTAAGCAGCAGGTAAGCTACGATTTTGAATCTCTTTTAACTGTTGACGTTGTGCGGTAAGTGCCTGCAAATCTTGTGCAGTCCAACCATCAACACAAGTTAAATCGCTCGTTCCTTCTATGTCTATTAGCTGTTCTTTGTATGCAGACATAAAAGTAGCAATCAGATCGAGTTGTTTGATTTCTTCTTCTGATTCACGTTCTCGCCAGTCAAAATCTACTGTGTAATAAGCTCCGTTTTCTCCTAATTCCCGATTGAAATTAATAGAAAATATGCCAAGTCCTGGGTCTTTTTTAGTCATGATTTCTTGGACTTTATTGAATAGATGAGATATAGATTGCTTCTTGATATATGAGCAACAAACAGTATTAGGTGGGAGAATAACAGAGTCAACATTAGGAGCAGGAACAAAAAACAACTGAAGCCACAGAACATTCTGAGTTTTTCCTAAACTTCCGAAGAATTTAGAAACTTTGATGATGCTGATATCTATTTTTTGGTCGGGGTTGGTTTGACGATGTTGGGCTTCATTACCACCAACAAACAGACCTCCATCTTTGCAGTTTAAACGGACTGAGTAAGGGATATCTGGGAGATAAATTGAGTTAGCTGGTCTTGTTCCGAAAACAGAAAATTGATTTGATTTTTTTAGTCTTGCCATGATTTTGATTTAGTTTAATTTTTGGAGAGAATTAAGTTTTATCCCCCAAAGAAGGGGGAATTTAAGATTAATAACGAGGCATATAATCCGAAACGTAGTAGTTATATTCGTCCAGTTCTATATAGTCATAATCATTTTCAGCCCAGAGCAAAAAGTCTAGTCCGTTTCTCTCTTCGGTCGAATATCTAGTCAGATCTCTGACTTTAATTTCAACCTCGAAATCTTTTAAATACTTAGGTTGGCGAACTTCGCACCAATAACAACCGAGAGCATTATTTAGATATCTAATCTTTGACGCGACTTCGTTTTTTTGACATCCTAAATAAACTATAAAAGCTGGTTTATCTTCCGTAGCATTTCCCCAGTTATATCGATCTTCTTGAGCTTCGCAGATCGCTACAGTTTCTAATAATTTTGTTACTTGAAAATTACCATGTGGTGATAATTTGATTTTTTGATTTATCATGATGATTACCTGATTTTGATTGGGTTAAGCCGAGGCAGACACCTACCAAAGTTTCAACCTCGGCTTACTACTATTATACCGCGTAACACGGATTTTTGCCGCGTAACACGGTTAAGAATTATTACAATAACTTATAGCCAAACCGTGTAGCATGGAGTCAAGAGTATCATTCGTTTCTATGCAGCAACCAAGAACCAAGAAAGGAACATTTGAAAGTCAGTACAAGGAAAGAAGAGGGCAACCGATCGCGCTCCGTTTGCCAGAAAGTTTGGATGCACAACTTAGAGATGCTGTTGACTGGAAAACCTCTGAGGACAATCCTAAGTTGAAACAATGGATCGAAGAGGCGATCGCGGCTCGATTGTCCGAACAGAATTCCGCGTAACACGGTAAACAAATGTAAACAAAAACGCCAAAAACCGCGTAACACGGGCTATTTGATGCTATAATTGTAAATAACAAAGGGAAAGAAACAGACACAGCCGAGGAAAGGCGAGAGGACGACCTGGCGCGACCAGCAGCCAAGCAAGGCACGGAAACGAAAACCCCACAGAAAAGCCACGAAGGGAGAAACGCAGCCAGGGGCGAAACCCAAAGGGCAGGAACGGGACAAACAGCAGGGGCAAGCTACCGAGTCGGGGCGAACCCCACGCCCGCACCGACAAAACCCCGCAGGAGAGCGAAGCAGAGGGGACAACATACTCACACCGCACCACCACCACATTCATTGCACACATATAAAAAAGACCGAGCGAAGCGAGACCAAGCACGTATTCTAGGCTTGCCGACACACCCCATTTTTAGAAGCACGGGCATAAAGCGAACGATGGGAGAGAGGAGGAACGACGAGCGACCCAAATAAATAAAAGGGGCTACCTCTAAAAGAAATAATAAATAGCCCCAACAACACGGTCAGCGACTGGCTGTGCTATACTTTCCGCACTTGTAGGCAAGCCGAAATTGACCGAGCGAAAGCGCGAGACAGACGCTCGTGTAAGGCACTTCAAGATTTACGAGTAACTGAGCTATTGTGATAATGCGATTGCGCTCCGCGCACTGGCAGAGCCAATCGCAACATGCAGATATCCCTCTAAGACATATTCAAGAGATATCAGGACATAACGATTTGGGGACTTTACAGAGATATTTAGAGGTGTCACCAGAGCAGCAGAAACAAACTGTCTCTGTAGCTGGTTGGTAGTTTCAATTAGTTACAAATAATTAAGAAAAACTATTTAATTTAGACTCTGTTATATATATATAAATATCTAAAAATTATTAGTAAATTTAACAGACCTCTTATTCAAATGTATAAAAAATGGCAATTCCCTTATAATTTTTGTTTTGGCGTTATTTGTTGTTTTTTGTAGATTATTTCTACAGACAAACGGAGGGGAAAAAGTGAGAATAGATATGATTCCATCTTTTAGCTCCACACTATTACCCCTTCATACAAGAGAGTAGAAGGGGATTTTTGTGTCAGGAAATACCAGACTGGAATCTAATTTCACCTGTACGTTTCGATAAGAGTGATTGGCTTTGTCGCTTTGAGTCGCTCCATCTCGACGGAGTCGAGCTAGGTTGGCGTAAGGCTAAGTAAGGATATTGAGATATAATTCACAGCCTTGACAAATTAAAAAGCACAGCCTAAGATGTGAAACTCAGACAGATAAATTAGCGGTTTTGGCTGTGCTCAAATTTTCCCTTGTGCAAGCGTCGCGAAATAAACCCGCGTAAGCGACGAAACAGGAAACCAGGGTTTTTCAACACTTATCTAATAACTTTGTAAATAAACAGCGAGAAGTTTACTCGTTTCTTTTGTTCTTATTTTCTTTTCATTCTTACTTCAATTTCACCTAAGTTATGACTGTTAAGTTAGAGATAATCAATAAGAGTCAAAAGTGAAAAGGTAAATTATGAACGACAAATTTATTGGTACATTACTCGGAGGCGCGCTTGCCACAAGTTTATTGGCAAGTGTTTTACTCCCTACTCGCCCTGCTGCTGCTAACGATTTATTAGAGGACATTGGTATTGGTGCTGCTGCCAATTTAATTACTGGTGAAATCTTAGATAATGGTTCGGTTGTGGGAAATACTGTTAAAGGTGCTGCCACTGGTGCTGCGGTTAATGCGACAGGCAATGAAAATAATAATAATGTGACAGGTACAGTGACTGATGCAGCAGTAGGAGCAGCAGCCAACGTAGTTACGGGAATAGTCATTGATGATGGCAATGTTGGTGATAATGCCATTAGTGGAGCAGCAGGTGGTGCGCTACTCAATCTTCTTAGATAAATTATCTTTTGACGACCTATTAAACAGTTAATAAATT
>JASJDX010000510.1 GCA_030064975.1 Pleurocapsa sp. MO_192.B19 | reverse complement strand
TAATTGCCAATCTCTATTTTGTTTACAGCACCCTCGAAGCAGAATTATTAAGACATCGAGATCATCCAGTAGTTGGGTTGATTTATTTTCCCGAACTAAATCGCAAAGCTAGTTTAGAAAAAGATTTAGCCTTTTATTATGGGGATAATTGGCAATCACAAATTGCCCCTTCTGAAGCAGGTAAAGTTTATGTCGATCGCATCAAAGAAATATCCAATAGTGAACCAGTTTTGTTAGTAGCTCATGCTTACGTGCGCTATATGGGGGATCTTTCTGGAGGACAGGCATTGAAAAATATCGTCCGTTCTGCTTTGAATTTACCAGAAGACCAAGGAACAAATTTCCATCAATTCGATGCTTTCCCCTCCGTAGAAGCAAGACGGGGATTTAAAGGCAGATATCGCGATGCGTTGAATTCCTTGCCAGTTGATAATGAGTTAATCGAAAAAATTGTTGCTGAAGCCAATGATGCCTTTGCTCTCAACCGTGATGTGATGCATGCTTTAGAACCAGAAGTGAAAGCTGCTATCGGCGATCATGTATTCGATCTGATTACTCGCCAAGATATTCCAGGTGCTACAGAACGCTCTCCTGGTCATGGTTCTGTGGAATTGATTGTTGCTGAGTAATTAATTTAGTTGGTCATTGGTAATAGATACACAAAAGACTAATGACCAATGACTAATGACCAATGACTAATTACTAGATATGAAAACTTCTGACTTAAAAGTTCAATTTAATTCCACTCTTTTACAAAAATACGATAAACCCCTGCCTCGTTATACCAGTTACCCTCCTGCGACACAATTAAGTTCTGATTTTAACGAACATAATCTTCTCGCTAGTATTGGCGTTGGTAATTATAAACAGGCTCCTATCAGGAAAGTTTAGTTGCCTATAACGAAGAAGACTGTAGAGCTTTAAAGCTACTAACTGATAAAATTTCTGAAATCATTAAGACTGCTGATTATAATGCAGATATTGATTTTGCAAATTCACCCAAGCAAGTTTCGACAGAACTTAGTACTCAGATTCACAAACAGTTTGACACGATACTTAAATTTGCTCATGCTGATTATAATCGCAAAAAAATTAGTCTCTATGAAAATAATTCTGAACAGAAAGAGCAGGGTGAACAGAAATCAAAGAAACGTGGAGCAGCATATGGTCATCCAGGTTATCACAGAAAAGTTCCTAAAGCCGGAAAGATTATTAATATTCCAACAGAGATAAAATGTCCTAACTGCATCAATAAGACTCTTCAAGAGTCGGAAAAGATAGCGGAAAAAACTATTATTGATTTAGTTCTTACTAAGAGTGGTTGTAAAAAGACAATTACGAAATATATAGGCTTTAAAGGATATTGTCAAAAATGTTGCCGTCAATACAGCCCAGAGATTATTATTAATTTTGGTTCTCAATTGTTTGGTCATGGCTTTCAGTCATGGGTAGTTTATCAAAGGCTCTCTCTTCGACTTCCATACAGAATTATTGTTCAAACAATAGAAGATTTATTTGGTGAAAGTATAAGTCAAGGCACAATAGTAAACTTCTTAAAAAACTTATCAGATTACTATTCAGAAACCGAAAAAATATTGATTAAAAAAATTTTGTCAAGTCCTTTTATTCATGCAGATGAAACACCAATCAATATTAGAGGAAGCAATCACTATGTATGGGTTTTTACAGATGGCAAGCATGTTGTTTTCAAGATGACTGAGACAAGAGAGGCGCATATTGTTCATGATTTTTTAGGTGATTATAGTGGAGTACTAGTCTCGGATTTTTATCCAGGATATGATGGCGTTAAATGCAGACAGCAAAAATGTTGGGTTCATCTCATCAGAGATCTCAATGATGATCTCTGGAAAAATCCTTTTGATACTGATTTTGAAGCTTTTGTCTTGGAAGTCAAGAATTTGATTTTACCGATATTAGAAACAGTTGAAAAATACGGATTGAAGCATAGGCATCTTAGAAAATTCCAAAAAAATGTGGATAAATTTTACAACAATACAATTAATAGAACTTATTATTCCGAGCTAATCTTAAAGTATCAAAAACGATTTGAAAGATATAAAGGAAGTCTTTTTACTTTTCTTGAGCAAGATTTTATTCCTTGGAACAATAATATGGCGGAAAGAGCTATTAGACATCTTGCCGTACAAAGAAAAATATCGGGATCTTTCTCTAATTCTGGTGCTAGTGCATATTTAACCTTACTCGGAGTTATGCAAACTTGTAAATTTCAAAATAAATCACTGCTGAAATTTCTTCTGTCACAACAGAAAGATATAGATCAATTCAAAGAGTCCAGACGCACTAAAAACTCAACGGTTATGAAAACCTAAAGATAAGAAAAACTTGAAAAGTTAACTTCGATAATCAACAAATTTAAATCAAAATAAACCTATTACCTGGTATTTATCATGCGTATTCTAATGATCCAACCCAATTACCATGCAGGTGGTGCAGAAATTGCGGGAAATTGGCCACCGAGTTGGGTTCCCTATGTCGGCGGAACTTTGAAACAAGCAGGTTTTGACAATATTCGCTTTGTCAATGCCATGACCGATTATATTACCGACGACGTTCTGGCAGAGATTATTGCTCAGAATCAGCCCGATGTGGTGTTGGCGACGGCGATCACGCCGATGATCTATCAATCTCAGAAAACACTCCAGATTGTTAAACAAGTCTGTCCCAATGCCAAGACAATTATGGGTGGGGTGCATCCTACCTATATGTACAATGAAGTTCTCAACGAAGCTCCTTGGGTAGACTATATTATTCGTGGGGAAGGAGAAGAAATTACCGTCAACTTGCTTCGGGCGATCGCAGATGGGACGGATCTTCAAGAACGCCGTAATATCTTAGGGATTGCTTTTCTAGAAGATGGTCAAGTAGTTGCTACCCCCGCCCCTCCGCCAATCAAAAATTTGGATATCTTAAACCCAGATTGGAGTTTGTTGGATTGGGACAAGTATATTTATACTCCCCTGAATGTTCGGGTTGCCGTTCCCAATTACGCTAGGGGTTGTCCCTTCCGTTGTCGTTTCTGTTCTCAGTGGAAGTTCTGGCGCAAATATCGTTCCCGCACTCCCAAATTATTTGTGGATGAAATCGAACAACTAGTTAAAGAATATAATGTCGGCTTTTTTATTCTGGCAGACGAAGAACCAACTATTAACAAACCAAAATTTCTTGCTCTATGTAACGAGTTGATCGATCGCAATTTAGGCATTCACTGGGGTATTAATACGCGGGTGACAGATATTCTGCGGGATGAAAAAGAATTACCCTTTTATCGTAAAGCGGGATTGGTTCACGTTTCTCTAGGAACGGAAGCTGCTGCCCAATTGAATTTAGATCTTTTTCGCAAAGAAACCACCATTGAAGATAATAAACGTGCTGTTCGTCTGTTAAAAGAAAATGGCATCGTCGCCGAAGTCCAATACATTATGGGGTTGGAAAACGAAACCCTAGAAACCATCGAAGAAACCTATCGCATGGCGAGGGATTGGCAGGCAGACATGACCAACTGGAATATGTTTACCCCTTGGCCTTTTTCCGAGTTGTTTGAAGACTTAGGGGATAAAGTTGAGGTGCGAGACTATTCTCACTACAATTTTGTCACCCCCATTATGAAGCCCAACGCCATTACCCGCGAAGAATTACTGCGAGGGGTACTGAGAAATTACGCCCGCTTCTATATGTGGAAGACGCTGGAATATTGGTTCGTGCGCGATCCTTTCAAACGTCGCTATTTACTCGGCTGTCTCTGGGCATTCCTCAAAACGACCCTCAATAAACGCTTCTACAACCTCAAACGGGTTAAACAAAAAGGCTTCCATACCGAGATTGACTTTGGTTTCGATGAATCGCGGATTCTTACTCCCGAACAAATTGCCCAACGCAACCAAAAACTAGGGGCAGACGTTAATTTTGCGGGTACGGTAACGGAAACTACCCCCACTACCATTTCCGCCTGTGGCGCACCCAATGACTTGCCAGCATACCAGCCCGAATCACAACACAGCGGTATTCAAGTATTCCTGATCGTCAGCGACGAACAAACGCGAGTGGGTTTGAGAAAAGAATTGCGCGCCCAAACGGGAATCGATGTTTACAGCGAAGCCACCAACGCGGAAACTGGTTTAGTCTTACTCAACTCCGTTGCTGGTGCGGATATCGCCCTGATCGATTTCAACTTACCCGATAAAAACGCCGTAGAATTAACCAGAGAATTCAGGGAAATTCAGGCACAATCCGACAATCCTAGCCTAAAAATCTGTCTTTTCTTACAACCAGACTCCGAAGCGCAAATTTTAGCTGCCTTTGCTGCTGGTGCAGAATCCTACATCCTCAACAATGCACCCATCGAAAAGTTAGCCGAAGCCATCCGTTTAACCCAAGCAGGTTTCTTTTATCTCGATCCTGTCATTGCCAGTCTAATTTTAGCCAAAGTCAAACAAGTTCCAACCGAAGCGATTTTAACCGAAGCAGAATTGGCTGTTTTAGAATTAATTGAGATCGGTACTGACTATGATGCCGTGGCATCTTCTTTGCAAATCGAACTAGAAACCGTCAATACTTACATCGCTAATATTATCAATCGAGTTTGTATCAGCGATCTGACTCAAAATTCAGTTAAGGCTTTGAATTTGGTTTGAAATTAATGGGGCGATCGCGAAGTGCCTTACTTGGCGCGATCGCTATTTCAGAAACTACCATCTTTAGTTTGGATGTTATTTCAGAAAGATTTTAAATAGCTGTGACATTTATTAGGTCAACTTTCCAGTTAATAAATCCATATAAGGTAGTTATACAGAAATTGTCAGTATAATATTTAAATTTGGGATATTATCTGGAAGTACTCTATTTAAATCCCCTATATGGGCTAATTATACGGAAAACGTCAGTATAATAAATAGTTAGCTCTAGCCCTGGGCACTGTCAGCCTATATCTGCAATATATGTGTAATTCTCGACTCCAGTTGAGAGGTTCTTCACTGTTTACCTTTGGCATATCAGTTAGCCACTTAATGATGGACGTACCATTGCTAAATCAGCTAAACGTCTATCAGCAAGAAGCGGGACAAAAGTATCCTAGGAAAACCGTGTGATAAATCGCCAGGGATAGTACTGTATCCTCAAGCACAATTCCGAGGATGCAATGATCAATACGTCAGTCTAAAAGCTTGAAAGGCTTGTGATTCCCTCACAGGTTCTACATTTTTTTGTCTGATACTTATCAGTGAGATTTAAAGTCTTATTCAACTGGAGAAGTCAATATGTCGAAGAACAATCCTGATACATAACTGATCGACCTATCGCGCCGCGAGCCATGTATTCCCGTCCGAGGATATATCGTGAATGAAGAGTCGGAACAGATTTGGCTTGAAGACACGAGCAGTACTTGGCTAATTCGAAGGAAAGACCTGCTAAAAGAGATGAAATGGGAAGGCGTATCCGATCCCAGATTTACAGGGCGGCCGGTACTTCTCCTCGTGAAAGAGGGTGCGGAGATTTTTCAAATTCGCCGATTCACAGTCCAGTTGCTCTCAGAACCCGTTACACTTACAAACATGGCACACGGTGCCCCGTTGACTGTTGACCCCAACGGAACAAACCGAGTTGCAGGTCAAGGAGATTTTCCGTTAACGGAAATAGGTATCCGTCCAGGTACTACGCTAGTTCCAACTAGCGGTAGCTCGCAAACAAAACAGATCGATTACATTACTACCGTATCCTGTTGGACTACAAACTGGGGGATGACATTTCAAGGTGACGACTGTGGATGATAAGACTATCCTTATTATCTCCTCACATGAAGATGTGCATGCATTAGCTATAGCAAACCTTCTTCCCTCACTTGGGTGCACTCCATTCATTGTCGACATGAGTCACTTTCCATCATCGCTTGAGCTGAGTTTTGAGTGTGGGAAGTCCCCAGCCTCCTGGTCCTTGGCTTCGGGAGGATTAGAACTACAAAGTGACGACATTCATTGCGCTTGGTGGCGTCGGCCCTGTCCAGCGTCTCCACCTCAGGTTTTCACAGGGCTCGACGCTGGTGCCTATGTCCAGGCAGAGTGCGACCACTTCTTGGAGGGAGTGCTTTGGAGTACCCCATGCTCATGGATAAATGCTCCCTGGAATGAAGTTGCAGCGAGACGAAAGTCCCTGCAGTTGAGTATTGCACAGCAAGTAGGCTTGGACGTTCCACGAACTCTCATAACGAATGACTCACATCGTGCATTATCCTTTTGTGACCAGCTTGAGAAGTTGCATCGCCGCGTCGTCGTTAAGCGCGTTGGAACAGGTTCAGGACCTGCATCCAAGACACAGATCCTGAATGAAACTGTACGCCAGAGATTGCCTACTTCTTTACGTACTTGTCCTGCAATATTTCAGGAGTATATTGAAGGTCTTGGAGATGCACGAGTAACGTGGATCGATGATACTGGTATAGCCGTGTTCATTGACTCATCGGCTGGAACCTTTCCCGAAGATAGTCGATTCGACCTTACAGTCGATCACGTTAGGTGTACTATTCCTTCATACGTCAACAAAGGGCTAACACAATTTATGCACCATTTAGGGCTGCGTTTCGGAGCAGTAGACTTTCGGATTGATCATTGTGGTCATTGGTGGTTCCTAGAGGTGAATCCTTCAGGCCAGTTTCTCTACCTTGAGGATTTAGCCGATGTTCCGATCTCAGCAAAGTTTGCAGAGGCTCTGGCACGACAGGATCAGAAAAAATTGAATAATTTGAGGAGGAATCAGCAATGGTGGGGGTAAACCTAGCGTGCCTGTCACCAGCCAACATAAAAACTTAAAAGCCCTGCACAGCAGGAGTTTTAACCTTACAGTATCCGTGAGGGCTAAAGCTCATGAATTCCTTGGAGCAAGCGGTCGCAGTCTAAAAACGCCCATGCACACCGACCGCCGAAAGTGGATCGGTATGATGCAGAGGTTCTCTGCGCCGGGTGATGGGCAACGTTATCTGTAAAGCGATCACCTGTTCTCAAATCCAAATCGCGATCACACTGACCTCAATCATTTCTACAATAGGGCGATCGCACTTATTCTCAATCCTATCTACAATAGGGCGATCGTGTTGACTCTCAATCATCTTTACAATCAGGCGATCGCGTTTATTCTCAATCATCTCTCCAATCAGGCGATCGCAGTTATTTTCAATCATTTCTCCAATCGGGCGATCGCATTGACTTTTAATCGTCTCTCCCATTGGGCGATCGCAATAATTAGAATATTGCTTGTTTTAAAATTAAGAAAGCCATGTTGTACTCGTGTTTTACCAATCTAAGCAGCATCTGAGAACGTCAAATCCTTGCTCTTCTGAGGGGTTTGAATTTTTTGGTAGTTTCTAGATTTGACTCCAGCCAAGGCAAGTGCCACAAAATTATGGAT
>JASJDX010000509.1 GCA_030064975.1 Pleurocapsa sp. MO_192.B19 | reverse complement strand
AACAAATTAAAGTTAATAAAGCGTAAAGCTTATGGCTTTAAAAATTTCGATAATTTTCGTTTAAGAAGTTTATTATCTTTCTGATTTTATAATTAATTTAGCATGACCAAATCGGAAGAACCAAGTTTTTCTCAAACTAAAGAAACTTCTAGAACCATTTGGAATCAAGCATTATTGTACGGATGGATTAGGAGCATACAGAAGACATTTGCCTGAAGATCAACACGAAATTGGCAAAAAGAAAACTCAAAGGATTGAGCAAAAACATATTCGATTAAGAACTAGAATTAAAAGACTACAGCGCAAAACAATTTGCTTTTCGCGCGTCTGAAGAAATGCATGACACTGTCATTGGTTTATTTATCAATAAGTATGAGTTTGGATTAAGTCTCTAAACACACATAAGTTGCATCACCAAAAATAAAGCCAAGAGCAAACCAATTAAACACCAGATGGGAACTAGGACTTTAATCATCTGCGCTTGTACAGTGCTAGTTGGGGATTAAGGAGCAGGATGTCAGCCATGAGGAGCATTATTCGCTGATATCATACTACATGACAATTCACATTTTGGGTGACAGAACCTCATCCAAAATTGACTTTGCCGGTGTGCATATCGTAGACCCCACCGACAATCTTGATTTTGCCAGTTGCTACCCTGCGGCGTAAATCGGGAACGCGGGAAAGACGGCGAACGGCAAGTTCAACATTATGCCTTACTGCGTGAGCGATCTGTTTTTGGCGAGGCAGGTTTTTGGGGATTGCGACAATTGCGGGTTCAATTCGGTATAGCAAAGAAACGACTTCTGCCGGTTCGCCTTCGGCGTTTGAAAGATAGTCCAGCGTAGCCGTGACAGCGCCGCAATTTGAATGCCCCATCACAACGACTAGCTGCGTGTCGAGATGATCAATCGCGTATTCGACGCTTGCGGTCACGTCAACGTCAACAACGTTTCCAGCGACACGGACGATGAATAGATCACCGAATCCCTGATCGAAGATCAGTTCAGGCGGAACCCGGGAGTCGCTACAACCGAGGACGACCGCGAACGGATGTTGTCCTTTCTCTAATGCGTGTCGCCAATCGGATTTCGCATGTGGGTGGCGCGGTCGGTCCGCAACGAATCTGGCATTTCCGGCTTGCAGTCGTTTCAGCGCCTCCATAGCATCGATAGCGTCTTTTTCCTGCGCGTTGGAGGTGTTAACATCATATTTCATAATAAGCAGCATCCTCAAGAAATGGGAGGAAAAGAAATTATTGAACACCGAGTTGTTTTGAGAATCAATCGTTAAATTACTAATTCTTAATGCCGATAGACCTCATTCAATACAGTCCCGTCAGACCCAATCAGTTGAACGTGTAAAGGCATTTGTCCTGCTGCGTGAGTAGAACAACTTAAACAAGGATCGAAAGCACGAATTCCCGCTTCAACTCGATTGAGCATTCCTTCGGTAATTTCTGTTCCCCGGAGATAATGTTTCGCAATTTGAGCCACGGTTTTATTCATTGCCAAGTTATTTTGTCCTGTAGCAATAATCAAATTAACTTTTTGAATTAAGCCATTTTCATCAACTTGGTAATGATGAAATAGAGTTCCTCTTGGGGCTTCACTGACACCAATGCCTTCTAGTTGGTTAATACCAGCATTCGCTCGAACGCGCCGAGAAGTAATATCGGGATCGTCAATTAGCCGTTCAATTCGTTCTAAGGCTGCTAGGATTTCAATCAAACGAGCATAGTGATAGAAGAAAGAGGAAGTGGCTATACCACCAGCGCGAGCGCGAAATTCTTGTAATTCCCTGTCTGCTTCTGGTGTGCCAAAACGGTCGCAAATATTAACCCTTGCTAAAGGGCCAACTCGATAGATCCCATCAGGATAGCCCAAGGGTTGGTAGTAAGGAAATTTGAGATAAGACCATTTTTCCACTGCTTCCCCTAAATAGTCTTGGTAGTCGTCTTCGTTGAGTCCATCAGCGACAATATTACCTTCACTATCAGTAAAGCGAATCTGACCATCGTAATGTTCCCATAGACCATTTTTACTAACTAAACCCATAAATAGAGAGGGAAATTGACCAAATTGCTCGATTTCGGTGGTCAAGCTTGTCATCAAGTTTTTAAACAAGTCCAGAGCCATTTTCACAGTAGCGCGAGATTCTGGCAAGCGCTCGCGAATCCAAGCAATGCCTCCTGGTGATAAGGGCGATCGCACCCCACCGGGAACAGCCCAAGCGGCATGAATTTTCTTTGCTCCTAACAGTTCAATTACTGTTTGTCCAAACTGCCGCAAGCGAATTCCTGCCCTAGCCAGATCGGGATCGGCCGCAATTAAGCCAAACACATTGCGTTGTGCTGGATCGCTATCCCAGCCCAAGAGCCAGTCAGGACTACTAAGATGAAAGAAAGAAAGAGCATGCGACTGAGTAATCTGTCCTAAATTCATCAGTCTTCGTAGTTTTTCCGCAGCAGGAGGGATTTTTACTGCCAGAATTTTATCTCCAGTTTTGGCCGAAGCAAGGAGATGACTTACTGGACAAATCCCGCAAATCCGAGCCGTAATCCCTGCCATTTCGGTAAAAGGTCTACCCTCACAGAATTTTTCAAAGCCTCGATATTCAACTACATGAAAGCGGGCGTCGTCCACTTCTCCCGCATCACTGAGATAGATAGAAATCTTGGCATGACCTTCAATGCGCGTAACTGGATCGATTACTATTTTTTTAGACATAATTCCCTCTGTTGTAAGTCATAGCTAATGAATGATATGAGCGATGAGAAATAAGTCTCATGAAATTTTCTTCCCCATCTCCCTCGTCTTCCCCTGCTTCCCTTGCTTATCTCAAAAAGTAACTTTGCTATCCAAACTTAATCATCTCCCGTCCTTCCATCTTGGGTTGTTCTCCTTTGAGTAATGGCTCAATAGTCGCTCTAATGCGAGCCGCATCAGGTGGACATCCAGGCATAAAAATATCTACGGTTACAACTTCGTGAACGGGAAGCACTCTATCTAGCAATTCGGGAACAATACCTGGTTCATTGGGTAGCTGAGGTGTTTCATTGGCTAATTCTAAATAACCTCGCTTTAATACTGGTTCAGATCCACCCAACATATTTCGCATTGCTGGTACATTAGCAGTTACCGCACAATCGCCAAATGAGATTAGGGTTTTAGTTTTAGCTCTAACTTCGTAGATTAATTCTAGATTGTCTTGGTTGGCGACTCCTCCTTCAACTAAACAGACATCAACATTCTCTGGATATTCCTTGAGATCGCAACCCACAGGACTATAGACCACCTCAACATACTTAGCCAATTCGATTAACCATTCATCCATGTCCAGAAAGGACATATGACAGCCCGAACATCCCGCCAACCAAACCGTAGCCAATTTAATTTTGTTCATTGTTAATTGCTCTCCCGAAACTCCAACTGCTCAAATCCGAATTCCGAATTCGGAACTAATCATCTCGTCCATTCACGTTTTTCCCTAGCATTGACCACAAATTCTAGTTTGCCGCGATCGCGTTCTTTTTCGGCAGAGGTTGTTCCTTTGCGGAAGATTGCCCCTGTCGGGCAAGCATCAACGCATTTTCCACAGGAAGTACAAGCATCTACCTCTCCCCAAGGCTGGCTCAAGCCAGAGGCAATGTAACAGTTTTCGCCTCTTTGGGCGACATCCCATACGTGTGCTCCTTCAATTTCATCGCAGACTCGCACGCAACGAGTACAGAGGATGCAGCGATTGTGGTCGATGCCAAACTGAGAGTGAGATACATCCACATGACGATCTGGGAAGCGGTAGGGAAAACGGGTATGACTCATCCCTACTTGAATAGCTGCGTCTTGCAGTTCGCAATTGCCATTGGCAACGCAAATAGCACATACGTGATTGCCTTCAGCAAAAATTAATTCTACTGCCATGCGCCGATATTCTTGAAGTTTAGGACTGTTAGTATGCACCACCATTTCTTCTGTTACTTGGGTAACGCAAGCAGGTAAGAGCTTATTGATATTTTCAACTTCCACTAAGCACAATCGACATGCCCCTACATCAGAAACCCCGTCTAAATGACAAAGGGTGGGAATGCTTACCCCAGCTTCTTGGGCTGCTTCTAAGATGGTTGCCCCTTCGGCGATCGCGACGGGTGTATTATCAATAGTTAAGGTTTTGACTGACATAATATTAATCTTCTGGTTATTTGCTACTCAACTGCTGATGTTACAAGGCAACTTTTGGATGAAGGCTATTGTTCTTTATCAACTCCTGGTACTCTTCGGGAAAATAACGCAGCGTGCTTAAAATAGGATTTGGCGCGCTCATACCTAGACCGCACAAACTAGTTTCTTTAACCATTTGACATAATGCTTCTAATTTTTCTAAGTCGGCTGGAGTCGCTTGTTTCCTTAGAATTTTGGTGAGTAACTCGTAAAGTTGTACCGTTCCAGTACGGCAGGGGACGCATTTACCACAGGATTCCTCGCGACAAAATTGCATATAAAATTGGGCCACTTCTACCATGCTAGTATCCCGATCCATTACTACCATCCCTCCAGAGCCCATCATCGAACCAATTTTGCTCAAAGAATCATAATCAACAGGGATATCTAGCATCGAGGCAGGAATACATCCCCCGGAAGGTCCTCCTGTTTGTACCGCTTTGACTTCTCCATCGGGAACACCGCCCCCCATTTCTTCGACAATTTCTCGGAGAGTGATCCCCATAGGCACTTCAATCAGACCATTGTTGCGAATTTTGCCAGTGAGTGCGAAGATTTTTGTACCTTTGCTATTGTCTGTACCAATACTGCTATACCAATCTGCTCCTCGGCGGATAATGGTAGGGATGTTAGCTAGAGTTTCCACATTATTGATCAAGGTCGGGCATTTCCATAAACCAGACTCAGCAGGATAGGGAGGACGAGGGATTGGATTCCCCCGTTTACCCTCAATTGACTGCATTAGAGCCGTTTCTTCACCGCAGACAAAAGCTCCAGCACCAATACGAATATCGATTTTAAAATCGAAAGAAGATTCAAAGATTTGACTTCCCAAAATTCCGTATTTCTTGGCTTGTTTAATCGCTTTTTGTAGACGTTCGATAGCTAGGGGATATTCAGCTCTAACATAGATATATCCGTGATTAGCACCTAAAGCATAACCAGCGATCGCTATTCCTTCTAAGACTAGATGAGGATCGCTTTCTAAAACACTGCGATCCATAAATGCCCCAGGATCTCCTTCATCTCCATTGCAGATGATGTATTTTTGATTTCCAGGCATTTTGGCTACTGTTGCCCACTTCAACCCCGTTGGATAACCGCCACCCCCTCTGCCTCGCAAGCCACTTTTACTAATTTCATTGACTACTTCAGTCGGACTCATTTCATAGATCGCTTTGTAAAGAGACTGATAACCACCAACAGCGATATATTCTTCAATGCGTTCGGGATCGACTTTGCCTGTATGTTGGCGCACAATTCGCATCTGTCGGGTAAAAAATGGATGTTGAGAGTCCCCTTGCATCGGCTTGGCGACTTCACCGTTTAGAGCATCAATAATACTGGGTGCATCTTCTGGGGTTACTTCTTCATATAGAGTATCTTCGGGATCGATCTGTACCAAAGGTCCTCGTCCACAAAAGCCCATACAACCAACCCCTACTACCTCAACGCGATCGCTCAATCCTGAATCTATCACTGAATTAGTCAAATTTTTCTTCACTGACAGTGAATTAGCTGCTTGACAACCAGTAGATGTACAACAATGTACCCTCACAGCTTTTTGTTTCTTTCTTTCTGCGTCGGCAACTTTTAATAGTTCATTTAAATCCATATCTAAATTTCTTCGATATTAGTCCTTAGTTATCAGGTTGCTCTTTAATCTTTCCTTAATTTCTCTGCTTCAACTGTTCTCTCTACATATCTCAATCCATCAATTGAAAACGGACAGATCGATAATTAGGTATCAGACTGCCAAGTTGTGATGTGTTTGAGAACCGACTCTGGGTCTTGTTTACCCGTCACAGTACCATCAAAGACTACGGCTGGAGCGATTCCACAAGCTCCTATACATCTTGCTGTCATGAGAGAAACTTGGTTATCTGAAGTTGTTTCACCAGCATGAATGCCTAGTTTTTCTTCCATCGTGGAAATTATTTTCCCCCCACCTTTTACATAGCAAGCAGTTCCCAGACAAACAACGCAACTATGAACACCACTAGGTTTCAGAGAAAACAAGTGATAAAAAGTAGCTACACCGAAAACTCGGCTTAGGGGCAATTTCAACTGCCTTGCTATATATTCCAGGATCTCTGGTTCCAGATAACCAAAGGATTCTTGTGCCTTATGCAAAATCTCAATCAGGGCATCTTGATGATAGTGATTTCGCTTCATGGCAATATCTAATGCCTTAATCCGCTTGTCAACGGTTGTTTTTTTCGGTTTGCTAGTTTGAGCTTGAGCAGTTTTGGTCTCTGTCGCGATAGATTGCATAGATTTTAGTTTTTAACTAGATAATTTGGGTCAAATTATTGTTTTTTTCACATTTTCACTTTTACTCGTATCTATCTATTTAAACTGTGTCGTTTTTGAAATCCTTAGTTTGGGAAAGTAGTGAGGCAAAAGTTTTAAGCTCATTGTATATTTTCTAGTTTGAAACTCCAGATTTAAATCTGGAAATTCAATAGTTCGGTTCAATTGATTTTTCTAATTTTTCTAGGTCAACTTAGTTAAGATTTGATGATTATTGTATCAACTTCTTTTTTGACGAGCTCAGTTGATTAACGACTAAGTATGGTATCAATTGAGCTTTTAATTTTAATTTTACTGCATAACCATGAATTGATGAGATTTATTTGTTAATAAAAATAAATTGACTTTTAATTTAAATTTACAGCTACTTAAACAATTACATCATTGTTTAAGTGTTTAAATTGTCGAATTTAAATTGAATTATTTCTATCTACTTAAGTTAGGATATTTTGAGTTTGAATAGCGGTAATCGCCACAGTATTAACAATATCGTCAACAGTACAACCTCGACTAAGGTCGTTGACTGCTTTGTTCAATCCTTGCACAATAGGACCGATCGCCAGTGCGCCAGTTTCTCTTTGGACGGCTTTATAAGTATTGTTTCCTGTATTTAGATCGGGAAAGATCAGAACCGAAGCTTGTCCTGCCACTTGGGAGTTGGGCATTTTCTGCGAACCAACGGTTAAATCGACAGCAGCATCATACTGAATTGGTCCCTCAATTTTTAGCTCTGGTCGCTTTTGTCTGGCGATCGCCGTTGCGATTCGGACTTTTTCTACTTGTTCTCCTTTACCTGAAGTACCAGAAGAATATGATAGCAAGGCAACTTTGGGTTCAATACCGAATGCTGTAGCCGTATCAGCCGAAGCAATAGCAATTTCTGCTAACTCTTCTGCATTGGGAT
>JASJDX010000508.1 GCA_030064975.1 Pleurocapsa sp. MO_192.B19 | reverse complement strand
CTATCGAGACAAACTGGAAAAAAATATAGATTACCGACCGAAGCGGAATGGGAATATGCTTGTCGTGCAGGTACAACTACCCAATATCATTTTGGTCAGGCTATTACAGATAAGCTAGCCAATTACGGTCGTAATGTTGGTCAAACCACCTCTGTTGGTCAATTTCCGCCTAATGCCTTTGGTTTATACGATATGCACGGAAACGTTTGGGAATGGTGTCAAGATGACTGGCATAATAACTATGAAGGCGCACCAACTAATGGCAGTCCATGGTTATCAGAGAATAGTAGTAATAAATTAATACGTGGTGGTTCATGGAACGACGATCCTTTCTGCCGTTCAGCGATTCGCAACTACACTTCGCGCGATGCCCGTAGCAGCGATCTCGGTTTCCGTGTTGTGTGTGTCGTCCCCAGGACTACATAGCCCTTTGCCCTCTTTGCCTTTTTGCCCTTTGGCTCGGAAAAATTTTTTTGTATGATATTTGCTACTTATATACTACAATAAAACTAACCGATTTATTATTACATGTAGGGGCGAACGGCCGTTCGCCCCTACATTCCACACCCATCATCCCTTTTTTGACTGGTATTGTTTGAACTAACTCCGATTCCAAATAGTCACCCCGCCTGGTTTATCAATTAAAGTAATACCTTGAGCTTGTAATTCATCTCTCAGGCGATCGCTTTCAGCGTAGTTTTTATTCTTTCTGGCTTCATTACGCTGCTGTACTAAAGCCTCGATTTGAGCGTCACTAATACCACCAGTACTATTACTATTAGTTTCTTCTGGCTGCACTGCAAAACCCAGTATTCCAGCAAGTTCAATTAAGGTTTGCCATTGTGCTGCCAACTCTTGACTAGCAGTTTTAGTTTTACCCTCATGGACTAAGATATTGCCTTCCCTAATCAGATTCTTGGCAATTTCAAACAAGACAGCTAAACCACCTGCAAAGTTAAAGTCGTCATCCACCGCTTCTTTAAATCTAGTGATTAATTCTCCACTTTGAGAGGAAGCATTAGAGGGAATAGAAAATCCTAACTGTTTGCCATACTGATAACCAAATAATAATCCTTCTTTTAAAGTTTCCCAACTATTAGTAGCAGTGGCTAAAGCTTCTTCGGTAAAGTCTAAAGGCTTACGATATTGAGTCTGCAAAATAAACAACCTCACTGCCATGGGCTCAAATTTATCTAGCAGTTCACGAATGGTAATAAAGTTACCTAAAGACTTAGACATCTTTTTCCCTTCCACAATAATCATGCCATTGTGCAGCCAGTAATTAGACAAGGGTTTACCCGTCACCGCTTCTGATTGGGCAATCTCATTCTCATGATGGGGAAAAGTTAAATCTCCCCCGCCGACATGAATATCAATTGTTTCTCCCAGCCTTTCTCGAACCATCGCTGAACATTCAATATGCCAGCCAGGGCGACCATTTCCCCAAGGAGATTCCCAAGCTGGTTCACCTTCTTTGGCAGCTTTCCAGAGGGCAAAATCGAAGGGATATTGCTTCTTACTAGCTTCAGGATCTTCTACCCCAACTCTACCACTAGCCCCTGCCTGTAAATCTTCTAGTTTTCTGCCCGATAATTTGCCATATTCAGGAAACTTCTGTACAGAATAATAAACATCTCCTTCAGCAGGATAGGCAAAACCCTTTTGTTCTAATTCTGAAACCAAACGCTTAATTCCATCTAGAGTATGGGTGGCGCGGGGATAGGCATCAGCTTTGCCCACTCCCAAATGTTCCATATCTTCAAAATATGCCGCGATGAATTTCTCAGAAACAGCTTCCATGGATGTTCCTTCTTGCCTAGCGCGGTTGAGAATCTTGTCGTCAATATCAGTAAAGTTCTGAATATACTGCACTTCGTAACCACACCACTTGAGATAGCGACGTACCACATCCCAGACTAAACAAGTTCTAGCATGACCAAGATGGCAATAATCATAAACAGTTATACCACAGCAATACATCCGCACCTTATTCTTTTCAAGAGTTTGAAACGTTTCCTTGCTACGGGTGAGGGTATTGTATACAGATAAGGTCATGACAGTTGTTAAAGTTGGAGTATGATTGCAGACACGCAAATATTAATGTAGAGAACAGGGGCGATCTCAGTCAACAGTCTGATAATTAATTAACTATTTTAATGAATTATTATTTTTAATTATTATTTACTAATTACTTCGAGTTATTTCCAATTATTTTCCGCTCTTTGCAACACATAGGCAGCAACATCTTCTATTTCTTGGGTGCTAAGTTTATCACCGTAAGCTGACATATTGTTCTTCCCATTAGTTACCAGTAGGGCGATCGCTTTTTGGGTGTCTACTTTATTTCTGTGGAGAGCTTTTGACTTCAGGTTTCTCCGTCGTCGGACAATATTACCACCCTTAGCATGACACCCAGCACAATTAGCCTTAAATACTGCTGCACCATGATCGATGTTTGGCATAATATCGGCAACGGCAGGAGAACTAATAGAGTTTAATAAAATAAATAAAGCCAGAGCAAGTATAGTAATAATTTTTTGCACCATCATAACCTTCCTAAATTGACAGTTATATGTTGGGTTGTTGGATTATGCGATCAGCTTTGCTAGTACGCTCCGCGTAATCGCCAACCCAACTTAGAATAGCGTAGAGCTTTTGATTAAAACTGGCTAATTTCAGGTTTACCGTCTTTAATTTTGCCGACTAAGACAATATCAGCTACACCAACAAACAAGCCATTTTCCAAGACTCCAGGAAAATTATTAATGGTTTTTTCTAATTCAGCAGGGTTGTCAATGTGATCGAATTTAACATCAATTACCAGGTTACCCTGGTCTGTAACCACTGGCCCAGCTTTTTTAACTCCCATACGTAGTTCGGGTTTGCCTCCCAACCGCTCTAAACTTCGCATTACGGGGGCAACTGCCATGGGAATAACCTCTACGGGTAACAAGAAGGTTGAACCCAGCTTATCAACCAATTTACCTCCATCAACCACCACAATAAATTCTTTGGCTAAAGAGTCTACCACCTTTTCCCGAGTATGAGCTGCGCCACCACCTTTAATGAGGTTTTTTTGTGGATCTACTTCATCTGCACCGTCGATCGCAATATCAATATGGTCGATCGCATCGAGAGTAACCAGAGGTATTTTATATTCTTTAGCTAATACTTCTGCCTGAAATGAAGTGGGAACACCCACAATATCCTTGATTTCGCCTTTTGCCAAGCGATCGCCAATATACTCAATAGCATAAGCCGCAGTTGAACCCGATCCTAGTCCGACAATAGAGTCTGATTTAACACGGGCAGCCGCAGCCTTACCTACTTCTTGCTTCATAGTTTTGACAGGATCGCTCATTGATTTTATCTCCGTATATTGTCTTAGGTATTTAACAATTAGCTGTTCTAATCTGGGACTTATTTTCTCAGATATCCGCCACAAAGAATAACAAACTGATGTTTTTTCCCTATCGTATGACTAAAAGAGTTCGGAACTCCGAACTCCGAACTCCCAATTCCGAACTCACATTCCGCACCTTTATACTCCCCGCCGAACTAGAGCGAAGCGAGTTTGACTACTTACCAAAAAAACTACGGTGTACAATTTCTCTCAAGTTTCTTGTAGAGCTATTGCCACCGTTTTAAAAGCTAAGAACGCAGTGCGTATACACCCAGAACGTTGCTTGCCAGGAATTAGCTGCAGCACGCAACTTCGACACAGTAGCGTGCAACAGTATTATTCTCAAATTAATACTTACTCAAAAGCTTAATTATTAGCAGAAGCTAGCATTTCTTTTAGTTTTGCCAACTCATCTGCCCAACGAGGATCGGGTTGAATACTGCCCTGTTGTTTCTGTGTGCTGCTTTGTTTTTTACTGCGCTTATTATTATTGTTACCACCTTTGCGTTTAGGAGCTTCTCCAGCTTCAGCAGATGCACCGCCTTCATCTCCCTTAGAACGAGGTAACGCCTTTTCAATTTTTAAAGAGCTATCCATAAAGGACTGACCATTGTATTTTTCAATAAATTTATCAGCAACTTCATCACTCTCGACAGTCACAAAAGCAAAACCGCGACATTTCCCTGTTTTACGATCTTTGATCACTTTAGTAGAAACTTGTTGTCCCTCCTCAGTAAACATATTGGCTAAAGCATCGCGATCGATTTCTTCTTTTGGTAAGTTACCTACATATAAACGAATAGACATGAAACTACATCTCCCAAGCTAATTGAATTCCAAAATAGTGTGCAGAGCGAACGCTTTTCTGATGGCAACTACGCCAAAATACAATAAATTATCCAAAAGCTTTTTTTATAGATGGCTCTTTTGGTGAACTACTTTAACTTTACACAACTATTGACCATGCCAAAACAAATACTTACTTCCACCTTGATTATTCTAGAAAAGTAAAATTGCATCTTGGAATGTACCAGTTATTTAATATGACTTTAATCTGATTAATTATTGCCCCAGTAGTTTTACAAAACATCTGTTAACGAAAAACGCCAATCAAATAAATTTAAAAAATTGAATCTTATTTTAAATTCTGCACCACTTCTAATTATTACAGAACGTTTACACTATTCACCAATTTATTCGATTATTTTATTATTTTTTTTTGGGCGATCGCCACCTTCACCAGAAATCCCCCTTAATAATTGACAATTAGCTATCATTAGAAATATAAATGGAGGTAAAATGTCAATCAATTGTTACATTTGCTTACACTAAATTCGAGAACGCTTATTATTTCTTTAATTCAAAGATAGGAGTTTGCACTTATGTCAAATCAAATGAAGCTATCTCTAGAGCAACAGTTTAATATTCGCTCTTTTGAGACTCAAGTCAAAGGGATGAGCCACGAACAGGCTCAAGAATTTCTAGTCAAACTATATGAACAAATGTTAATGAGGGACAATATGTATAAAGACTTTATTCGGCATCAATGGGGAATAGACTCTCCTCCTCGAGTGTAACTATAGGTTAGCTTGAAGTCGGTCATGAGGCCTCCTTCTCTTGCTAGTTTCCACAGAAACAGGCTGGGGATGTTGGGGTTAGGATGGCAAGCAAAAGCTAAGATAATTAAGATTATAGAGACTGGCAAGACTTTTTTTGTTAGTGTTAAAAAAAAGAGATCTGCCCTTAGCTCGTATGTTTCAAAGTTGCTTAATCTGCACAGATTTTACTGATGGTTTATACCGCTTCATTGATTGCGTTCCTGAGTTAGCTCAATGTGGTTTAAAAAAAATTGTCTTCTTCCACAGTGTTCCTCTTTGGGAAGAAGGAGAGGTACCCAGAATAGATGAAGAGAAGGTAGAGCAAGCCCAGCAACGTCTGCAAAAAGCTTTAACTAATGTCCCCTCAGAATTGGATGTTCAAGTAGAAGTCCTTTCAGGTAAACCTCTAGATACAATTCCCAGAGTCTTGAAGAAACATTCTATAGATGTAATCATGACGGGAACTCCTATTAAAAGCTTACTACAAGAGAAATTTTTTGGTAGCACTAGTACAGGACTGGCGAAGATTACCAGCCAACCCCTCAACATTATTCGTCCAGAACTAATTACTACTTATACTATAGAAGAATTGGCTTTACGTTGTCAGCATCTGTGGCGTTATATACTTATTCCCTACAACGACAGTGAAACTGCCCATTACTTAATTGAAGAAATCAAAAAATATGCGAGCGATCGCTCTGAGAATTCTTTGAAGCAATGTATGTTAATGTCAGTAATTGATGACTGTGGTAGAAAGTCAATGTTGGCAGAAGAGCGTGCCAAAGAGGCAGAGGCTAAATTAAAATCAGTCAAGGCAGAATTAGAAGCATTAGATCTTGAGGTGAACACTCTCGTAAAACAAGGTAATCCTTTACAGGAAATTACTACCGCCGCCCTAGACTTTGACATTAGCGCGATCGCCATTGCTACAGATTATCGTAATAGTCTTTTACAGTGGACGGTTCGTAGTTTCGCCAATGACTTGATGCGTACTAGCTGGTTCCCCGTTTTGCTATTCTCACCTAAAAAATGATCGATCGATTTTGTTTCTTTAATTATTTATCAAAGAGCAGTCGCTTAGCTACGGGTTGCGTAATCGCTCTTATAGATTTTCCATTTAACAAATAGGACTTAATGTCATCTTTTGATTTTTTTCAGCACTGGTATCCTCTATTACCTATAGAAGATATCGAGCCTCAAAAACCAACTACTGCTACTTTGCTAGGAATTCCTCTGGTAATTTGGAAGTCACCTTCGTCTCTTGCGTATCAAGTATTTTTAGATCGCTGCCCCCATCGTCTCGCACCACTGAGTGAAGGAAAAATCGACTATCAGACAGGCAATCTAATGTGTAGCTATACTACTTAACCCCTCGCTGGTGGGATCATTTGCAAAATCGCAATTTAATTTTAGATGGAGACATGATTTTACTCCATCAACAAGAAAGTTTTTTGCAAGATAACAGTTGGAAAGATACTTATAAAATGCCGACAAGTGCCGATCGCTTGGTGATAGAATTCCTTAAATGGTTTGATCGCTATTGTGATGGAAAAATACCTTGGGATAAAGTTGGTGTTGTTACTACTCCACGATCTACCTTTTTTCCGCCTCGCGAGGTATTGCTCGATCGCTATCATCAGCATACCCAACATTGCAGCAGTTGCCGAAATGCACTAAAGACCATCAAGTTTTGGCAATGGACACTAGCAGTTTACTTTATAGTAACTGTTTCAGTGCTGGCAATCTTGCCAGATCATCTTAGAATTAGTTTGGGTTTATGGTTAATGGTTTCTGCACTTTTAGGCTTAGGAATCGCTGCTGTACTCAAATTCTGGCTGATGCCTAAGTTTTACTTTGTTGACTACGTGCATTCAGAAAGCTAGAAAAGATAGAAACGATTTAAATTACTCTTCTTCGCTATTCCATTTTGTAGATTCTTCTGCTGCTTTAAATTGGCGTTTTTTCTTAGGTTTTGGTTTGGGTAAGAGTTCTAGTTGTCGATGCTGGGGTTGATTTGACTCTGAATCACCGCGACGACGTTCGGAGGTTCTTTCTTCACTGGTGTTTTCGGTGACAACTTCGTAGAGGATCGCCTGTTTGTTGCTGGTGTTACCTTTTCTTAGTACCCTCCCTAGTCTTTGGATATATTCCCTAGTTGAGCCTGTACCAGATAAGATAATAGCGATTCGGGCATCAGGAACATCTACTCCTTCATTTAGGACATGAGAAGCTACTAAGGTTTTGTATTCTCCTGCTTTAAATCTAGTTAGGATATCATGACGCTCTTTTACTGCTGTTTGGTAGGTAATAGCAGGAATGAGAAACTGCTGAGAGATCCGATAAACTGTGGCATTGTCGTTGGTAAAAATTAAAATACGTTCTACTTGGTGTTTTTCAATTAAATCAATTAAGACACGGAATTTAGCATCTGTACCCAA
>JASJDX010000507.1 GCA_030064975.1 Pleurocapsa sp. MO_192.B19 | reverse complement strand
GGTATAGCCCATTGCTTCTGCTTCTTCAATCAGGTTGCGTCCATCTTCGCGGATACCTTCTTCTCCAAAGCGTCCCACTGTTCCGACAGGTAGATAGTGAATTTCTCCACCACCCATAATGACATTCACCCCAGATTCGACGATTTCTGCGGTGATACCAGTAACATCGCTACGATTTTCGGCCTCGGCTAAAAAGACACCAGTACCGGGTTCGGCAATAAAACCTGAATTGATTACGGCGGTGGCTTTGCCTTCAGCGATCGCCTCTTCCATAATGGTCGTGCCTTCTTGACCAGAAAGAGAAGTGTAGGGATTACCTTCTTCGTCTAAACCGTAGCTACCTGTAAAAGATTTAATTCCAAAAGCATGAACTACCGCACCGCCATTGGATGTGGCAACAATGCTATCGTCCATATGTCCGAGATAAACTCCTGCGTTGGTCATCTCGTCCCAATTTAGTCTGCCATCGGGTCCTACAGATGCAAAACGTCCTGCTGCAAAATGGGAAGGACTTGTGCCATCTGGATGAATGAAAATTACACTATTGTTGCTTGTCATAGCTCCCTCAACAGGGATTGCGGAAGCATCAATACGAGTATCACCGACATCAGCACCAGCTAAATCGGGTAAAAAAAGAGCATCAGCAAATTCAGGAGCTAATAGTAAGTCTGCGTCGGCAATAGTTAGCTCTTCAGGAGAAGCTGATACTTCTGCTGGCGAACCAACATCAAATAGGATTTCTAATCCTAGACCATCATCTAAGGTATCGGCGACAAAAAAGCCACTATTAGTATCTGAAACTCTCTCGGAGTCAAAACCTATAGAAAAGTCTCCCAGGGTTACTTCTCCATCTCCTATACCCAAGGTAATATTTCCAGAATGTTCTATCGAACCTTCCACTGGGGCAAAAGGTATTTCAAAGGTAAAGTCTGTATCTTCTGTGATGGGAAAACCAAGTTGGAAGTCGTCAGAGAAAGGTTCTCCTGAGGTATCCGAACCCGTTAAGCTTATTCCTACTGTTTCTAGTAAATCTAAATCGAGAAATACACTGGTAGTTCCAGAATTGATATTGGCAATGTTAGTATCCAAAGGATTTTCTCCGAGTCTTGGGTCTAAATTTAAGGGTTCGTCAAGGGTTATCAGTACAGCTTCGTTGTTATCGATATCTCCTTCTCGTCCTTGGGAGAAGGGATAGTTGTTATCGTTAGCAACCAGGATGGTATTTTCATCTACTACCACCACATCTTCGATAGTGACGAAGGGCATGTCGTAGGTATTGTTGCCGTCACCATTAAGATCGTTAGGATCGGGAATGTTCAGTAGATCGACAATTTCTGTTTTCTCTACAAATCCGTTTTCATCGACATTGTCGATATTGATTTTGAAGATTTTTTTGAATTCAGCTTCTTCTCCCTGGTTGTTATCTCGTTCGATAACTAAAAACTCACTTTCGTTGATCGGAGTAAAGTCACCGATGGGATTACTATTAGTGGTGGGATAGTAGCCAACTAAGCCACTGTAAGAAGCAGATTCTACATCGAACTCATAGATGCGTAGGGCATTTTCTGGATCGCCATCTACTGTTCCTTCAAGTAAAGGATAGAGAGTAGAGCGATCTGGGCTAAACGCCATCCCTTCAAAACCCTGAGAACGAGATAGATTAGGTAAGCCATCGCCTAAGTCGGGATTTTGCGGCGATCGCACAAATTCACCAGTTACTGAATCTACTACTGAAACTCCAGTTGCTGGGAAATCGGTAAAAAAGCCATCAACTCCCACTTCAATTAGTTGTTTAACCTCTTCTTCGGGAGTTTGGGGATTTCCCTCAGCATCCAGAGTTAAAAATCTTTCTTCATCTCGGAGAGTATAGGGGTGAACTTGTAATCCCGCATCATGAGCATCATCGACAAAAGATGTCACTTCTCCTGTAAGCTGAGTGGTAATTTCAGCTTCGCCGTCACCATCGCCGTCTACGGGTTCGTCTAGAGCATCTCTCAGTAAGAGATTATTTTTCCATGGACCAGCACCTTCAGCATACTTTTCACTGATAATTTGCAGAATCTCTGGATTATCTAGATCGCGGTAGGTGGTGTTCTCAGATAAACCATTTTCCACAGCGTCTACAAAATCTTGACCATAAATTGCAGCCAAGTCATTACCCTGTTCCAGGTTATAACGAATATCGAAGGGTACAGAAAAGCCATCATCAGGACTGGCACTTTCTGTAGTGTCACCGTAAAGCTGCACTAATGGCAGATCTCCCAATCCTTCAGCATCAAGCATTTCTTGGAGTTCAATTAAATTTTGAAACTCAAAGGATTGAATAAAGATGCGGTTAGGGTCAGTAAAACCTGTCTCTTTGAGGGTTTCAATTAAAGGTTCTTCTAAGGATAAACCTTGGAGATCGAAGAAAGTAGGATGTTTAGTTTCGGGATAAATTCCTACTTGAACTCCAGTTTCCGCTTCCGTCTCTTGAACTAATTCAATAACTTCCTGGAAAGTAGGAATTTCAAACGCACCGTTAAATTCTTGAGAGCGAAAATCACGGGATTGAACAGCTCTTAATTGTTTAATTTCAGCTAAGGTAAAATCTTCAGCAAAGTATGCTGTAACTTCTTCCCCATCAAGAATTTTAGTGGACATACGGTCTTCACCAAAGACCTCTGCCACATTTGTCGTATCGTCGAGAATTGGTTCGTGACGGGCGATTAAAACCCCGTCTTTTGTCGTTACAAGATCTGGTTCAATAAAATCAGCCCCTTGGGCGATCGCAACACGATAGGCTTCTAAAGTATGCTCTGGCAATAAACCACTTGCGCCACGATGTCCGATGACTAAAGGGTCTTGACCATTAAGAGTATTAAAATTAGTAATATTGGGAGTGGGAATCGGTGCTTCGAGTAATTTACCCTCAGAATCGAAATGCAATAGATAAGGGCCAAATTCTTCTCCAACCCAAATATCGCCATTGTCATCGATTACAAAGGACTCGACGTCAAAATCTCCCCCAGTAAGTAGACGTTCTTCGCTATCTTCGTTAACAATATCAAAATCAATTAAGTTATCAGGGTCGGAAAGTTGAATAAACGTTTCTATTTCAACACTGCCGTCTCCCTCTTCTACTCCTGCAAAGTTGGGATCTGCTTGATAGATTCTTAGCAAATAATCGGTACTATTTTCCTGTGAACCAAAGCCATTATCTGATAAAAACCAAAATGCCCCTGTATTCCCAGGAGCAAATTGTACCCCACTAAAACCCTGAACGGGTTGTCCATCAAAAGGGCCAGTACGCCCATTGGCATCGATGGGATTACCTTCACCGTCATTGCCCCCAGCAGGACTACCTTCAGCAAAAGTATCTGCTGGTAAAGAAGCAAAACCAGCTAGTTCGTTAGTCATATTGTAGTTGTAGTTCTTTTAGTTGAGTAAAATAATCGTCTTGATTCTGAAAAACATCAATTTAGAAGTAATCTAAAAAGATAACTCCTGATTTTTTGTTGTCCATCTACTTAGGATTTCATGACTACATTAAGAACTGGCAATCAATTATTTAATAAATAATCAAGTTGCTTTAATCTAATATTTAACTTTTATTTGACTTTGACTGTTTGGCAGAATAAGTTACCTGAAATATACGGAATCTAGTGCTAAATAAAAATAATAAAAAATAAGGCTTTTATTAAAAAAGCTTTTAGCCGTTAGATCGGGGCTGTTAGCTTTGAAACACTCGCGGACTCGGAGGTTTCCCCTCAAGGTAGGTCTCGCGCTCTGACTTGCATGGAGGTGGAATTAAACCAGGCTAATAGCTAATAGCTAGTTAAATTTTATAAAAATAAAATAAAAAGTTTGTAATAAAAAATAAGTTGAATGATTTTTATTTTGATTTTACTAATTAGATATTATGGATTTAAATGAACATAATAAATAGTTTTTTAAATATGTTGAATATTCAATTTATTTTTATTATTATATTTATTATTTATTACTCAAATCTTGCCACGCTCAATGCTTAATGCTAATTGACTTTTTAATCTCATCCTCACCTTAAGCTGATTAATTGAGCATATTCAATTATTGGAGGGGTTGTAAGCCTCCTTCGAGGCTCGGAGATTCTCAGTTGTGAACTCAATCGAGATGATTCAGGGCTACTGGAACAGTGCGATTCGTTTCCCAGAAACCAAGGCATATCATATATGACAAGGGATAATATCAGAATGGTTAGGTGATTTCCAGGAAATAATATACCCAAAAATTTCTTAGATTCTCAGCTGTGTGAGTCATCGGTTTAACTAATGAGGGTACATTCTTTATCAGAAATCACCTTAAAAGACATGGGTTTAGAACTCAAACCTAGTAAAACTCGCCTTACTCATACCCTGCATAACGTAGGTAAAGAAAAACCTGGATTCGATTTTCTTGGATTTAATATCAAACAATATAAAGTCGGGAAATATACCAGTGGAAAAGGTACAAAAGGAGGAATACTAGGTTTTAAAACTCTCATAAAACCCAGCAGAAAGAGTGTTCAAAACCATTACAAACACATTGCAGAAATAATTAAAACATCTAGATCCTTAATTTCCAGTGGCAGCGAAGTGCGAAAACTCAGTCGCAGAGAGCGCGGAGTGAGCTTACCTAATCAACCAACAGCATTAGAATAGCTTTCAGATTCAGATTGAGGTTTGGCGAAGATCATTCTCCCTGCGGAGGTTTGCAAAGAAGATGTAACCACTACCTGTATTTCTCCTCCAACGCGATCGCTTCCTTCTTCTACCACAACCATCGTTCCGTCTTCTAGGTAACCAATACCCTGGGCTGGTTCTTTACCTTGCTTGAGAATTTTAAGCTCTAGATTATCTCCAGGAAGATATATCGGACGTAATGAACGAGCAAGATCGTTAATGTTGAGAATTTGTACTTTTTGTAGATTGGCGACTTTACTTAAGTTGTAATCGTTAGTCAACAAAGTTGCGCTAATTTCTTGTGCTAGACGGACTAGCTTAGCATCAACAGTTTCAATATCTTCATAATCTGCCTTATTAATCACGATGCGATCGGGGTAATCTTCTTGCATATGATTGAGAATATCTAAGCCTCTTCTGCCGCGAATTCGCTTCTGGGAATTGCCAGAATCAGCTAAATTTTGTAATTCTTGGAGAACAAATTGAGGAATTAATACTTGTCCTTCTAAAAAACCAGTCTTAAGCAGTTCTTGAACTCTACCGTCAATAATGCAGCTAGTATCAAGGATTTTAGTAGACATAGCTTCTAAAGTCCCTTCTGCCACCAGCATCGATTCAATGCTGTTGGGATTAAGTAACCTTAAAAAAGTGCGTCCATGGGTATCAGCCAAACCAATACCCAGATATGAAAACATAACGCTGCCCAATACCGCTATGGTAGGCTTAAAAAAGCTCAATTCTTTAGGGATAGGTAACAAAAACATCGGCGCGAGCATTAGGTTGGCGACTAACAACCCCATCACTAGCCCGATCGCCCTAGTAATGATAATCTCGATTTTAGTCTGACGAATCTGACGTTCTAAACGACGATAGGTAGTTTGTACTGCAACCCCAATGCCCAAACCAATAATGGCGGCAAACCCAGCAATCACAAAGCGCAAAGCTGAGATATTCGATACTCCTTCCAAGATGTCGGGAGGTAGCAACTGTAATCCATCAAATCCGATGTTTACGGCTGCGATAATACAAATGACAATTATGATGGCATCAACCATTGTTTTAGTTGAATATGATAATAATGGATATATTCCCTCTTTACTGTAATAAATTCTTGGTAATAGTGTAAAAAAACCGAGGGAGTTCTTAAGATTGCCCTGATTAATAATTTAAACAGAAATATTCCTCAAAATCTTGGTATATATATGGTTTTGCTGTAAATTTTAATCATTTATTTCTTCTCAGAAATTAGAACCAACACAATTATTCAGGTGTTGAAATATTTAGTAATGACTAAAAATATATCTTTAAATAAAACTAATCTTTATCCTCATTTAGTAGTTGATTATCCTGTGGAAGTAATTCCTACTGCTGCTTATATTCATATTCCTTTCTGTCGTCGTCGTTGCTATTACTGTGATTTTCCTATTTCGGTAGTGGGAGATCGGGGGGGGAAATCCGCATCTACTATGGTGGAAGATTATATTGCTGCCCTAATTAAAGATATTCAGTTAACACCATCAACTAAACAACCATTAACAACAATCTTTTTTGGTGGTGGTACGCCTTCTTTATTATCTCCTCAAAAACTAGCACAAATTATACAGGCGATCGCTTTACATTTTGGTCTTGCTAATAATGCTGAAATCTCGATGGAAATCGATCCTGGTACTTTTGATCGAGACAAGCTGCTGGGATATTTAGACGCGGGGTTAAATCGCTTTAGTTT
Source organism: Pleurocapsa sp. MO_192.B19 (assembly GCA_030064975.1). Taxonomy (GTDB): domain Bacteria; phylum Cyanobacteriota; class Cyanobacteriia; order Cyanobacteriales; family Xenococcaceae; genus Waterburya. Next base: position 958 of record JASJDX010000507.1, on the reverse strand, counting down.
GGGAGTACAAACCTTTGATGAAGAATTACTAAAAGTTTGTGGACGTTCTCATACTCTTGCTGATGTGATGCAAGCAGTCGCTATTATTAAACAACTGAATGTTGATAACTTTAGCTTAGATTTAATCTCAGGCTTACCCCATCAAACCTTAGAACATTGTGAGACATCTTTGTCACAGGCAGTTGCGATCGCTCCCAAACATCTTTCTTGTTACGACTTGGTACTTGAACCCGTTACCGCCTTTGGCAAACAATATCAGCCAGGAGAAACACCCCTCCCCAATGATGATGATACCGCCGAAATGTATCGTCTAACCCAAAAAATTCTAACTGCTGCGGGATACGAACATTACGAAGTATCTAATTATGCTCGACAGGGTTATCAATGTCGTCATAATCGAGTGTATTGGGAAAATAAACCTTACTATGGTTTTGGTATGGGTGCAGCTAGCTATGTTGCTGGAAAAAGATTTAGTCGCCCCCGCACTCGTCGAGAATATTATGCTTGGCTAGAAGCTGGTGCAGTTGTTGATGCACCCAAAATATCATCTACGGAATATTTATTAGAAACCTTAATGTTGGGTTTTCGTTTGGCAGAGGGTATAGATTTAGCTCAGTTTAAGCAAGATACTATAGAAAAAATTTGGTCTTGTCTCCAGCCTTATTATCATCAGGGGTGGGTAGAGGTAGTTAACCATGATGGACAGTTGATTCACCTAGCAGATCGAGACTTACTATCTAACTCAGCCAAAAGATTACGTCTTAGTGATCCTGAAGGATTTCTCTTTTCCAACACTATACTCGCTAAGTTATTCGAAAAATTAGAATAAAATGACAGACAATACTGCCTGGCGTTGCTGGATCGAGGTATGATTTTATCTTTTAGCAACTGAACAGATCGACTAATAACTAATAACTAATAACTACGAGCAGATTACTTTTCGGTTTCATATTTATAA
>JASJDX010000506.1 GCA_030064975.1 Pleurocapsa sp. MO_192.B19 | reverse complement strand
TGCCATTGGAAATTTAGTTTTAAAACAGGCTTGCAAACAGCTTAAACATTGGCAGCAAAATTATAATGCTCAAAAGAATTTAGGAATTTGTATTAACTTATCGGCTAAACAACTTTTACATTCTAGTTTGATTTCCAAAGTTGATTTAATCTTGCGCAAGACTAAGCTACAGGGACATCATCTTAAATTTGACATTTCTGAAACCGTAACTATCGATCACCCCACAACTGTCCTCAAGACTTTACAAGAGTTGAAAAAACGCCAGGTTAGACTCTGTTTAGACAATTTTGGAATTGGTTATTCTTCCTTAACCAGTCTACATTGCTTTCCTTTTGATGAATTAAAAATAGACCGTTCCTTAATTGCCCATATTGGTCAACAAACCCCTAACTTACAACAAGAAAAATCTACCACTCTTTTAATCCAGCAAATTATTACCATCGCCCATCAAATGAACATGGTGGTTACTGCTACAGGGATAGAAAATAATTATCAGCTAAATTTCCTCAAAGATCTCGGATGCGATCGTGGACAAGGATATCTGATTTCTAAGCTACTAGATCGAGATACAGTAGAAAAATTTTTAGTCGATCAAATTAAAACACATAAGTAAATATAATTAATTAGCTTGACTTAAATTGCTCATCCTGATTGTTGTTGGAGGTTGTATTAATTACAAATTCTGGAACTAGATCTGGCAAAATACTAGACTCAATCAATCCTCCGGCACTATGAACTGGAGCTTCTGCAGGAGCAAGTTCTTTAACTGATTCTTGGGGATCTCCTGAGGGCAACCAGCCTAAAAATGGCAGGGGAAGCAGAGTAGAAAGATTGGTAATAATTACCAATAACCATAGCTTGTCAAAATTATTTTCAGTTACTCCCAACAAAGAAGTTAGTAATGCGCCTAATTCGTGGGATAACAAACCCGATAAGTTCCAAATAGACATCAATAGAGCAAATAATGTCGCTTCAACTCCCTTGGGGCAAAGACGAGCCGACAATACCAACACAGGCATCCAAGTGATTTGTCCCACAACGGTTAGTATCAGGCTATCTCCCAAACTAAACCAGTGATCGTCAATACCTAAAGCACGATTGGCATGGGTAACTAATAGTAGTGTTGTCATTCCTAAACTCGCTGCTATAACAGTACTCCAACCCAAAATTTTACGAAAGGGAAAAGTTTTTAAATAGCGTTGAAACAGAAAAATACCGATTAAAGAAGCAAAGCTAGTAACGAGTCTTACTCTACCGAGAAATTCAGGTTCAAACCCTAATTCGTTAGTGCTAAAAAAGAAAAATGCCGAATCGGCGGTGGGAGTAGCTTGCCAAACAAAGAGAAAAGCAATGGGAAGCCATACTGTTTTTTGCTTAATTGCTCCCCATAATTGTTTAATTTGTTCTTTGACGGGAAAACTTTGTTCTGCCGAATCAGCCTGAGTAATTTTTTCTTCCGTAATTAGCCCAGCTACCGCCGAAACGATTAAGGGAAAAGTAGCGGTAATTTCAAATACTTGATTGCTACTTAAATGCTCTAATAATAAACCACTAAAATAAGCTGTTAGCAGCCCTCCTAAAGCTGAAAAACCCCATGAGAGAGACTGTAACGAACCTGATTGAGACAAAGTTTCTTCTCTGGCTCTTTCGACGATCAGAGAATCGACAATAACGTCGCTAACAGCAACAGAGATAGAAGTTAAAAGAAGTACTAAAGTTGCTGTCCAGGCACTATTAACTACAGTAGCTAAAGCTAGCCAGGATATAGTACCCAAAAATCCTGATAAAATTAAATACGGTCGGCGACGATAACCAAAAATAGGCAAACCATCAGACATAAAGCCAAATAATGGTTTAATGATCCATGGCAAAGAGGCAATACCCATCAATGCCGCAACCTGGGCAGGAGTCAAACCGAGATCGTCTTTGAGGAAAAAACTTACTGCTAAGCGAGCCAGTCCTAATATTCCTTGAACAAAATAAATAGTGAGAATAGCAAATAATTCAGGGGTTGGTCGATTACCAAATAGAATTTTGTCTTGTATTAATTTCTTAAAGCCTTTGAGTTCAAAGGAATTAGCAGTCATGTATTTTATTGAAGTTTTATAACTATATTTAATGATAAGCAATATAACTCATAAAAACTTCCGCTTTGAGACATAGTTTCTAAATAAACATGAAAATAAGCCAAAAATATCTAAAATATCTAATTAGCGTCGCTCTTGGTATAGCAGCGATCGCTTTTCTCTTAACTAACTTTACCTACACTCCCGTTGCCCTTGCCCAAGATAACACTAATTCTTATTACCGCGAAAAAGCAATTCATAACCCCGATGGAATTGGCAAATATTATATGAATCGCGAAATTGCTCAGGTAATGGGACATCAAGCAATGATGTGGCTCGAAAGACCAAGTAGAGAAACCGAAGAACAACCAACGACAACTGTAGAGAAATTAGATCTCAAACCCGATGATGTAGTGGCAGATATTGGTGCGGGTACTGGTTATTTTAGTTTTCGGCTGGCGAAAAAAGTTCCAGAGGGTAAAGTTTATGCAATAGATATTCAATCATAAATGCTGGATGCTCTTTCTTTTCTTCAGGAAGAAAATAATATTACCAATGTAGAAACTATATTAGGGCAGGAAGATAATCCCAATCTACCCCCAGAAAGTATTGATTTAGCTTTTATGGTAGATGCCTATCATGAATTTGCCTATCCCAGAGAAATGATGGAGGGAATTGTCCAAGCCTTGAAACCAGGAGGAAGAGTAGTCTTATTGGAATATCGCCAGGAAAACCCCATGATTATGATTAAACCTCTCCACAAGATGACCCAAAAGCAAGTTAAAAAAGAACTAAAAGCAGTGGGTTTAAAGTGGCAAACAACCAAAGAGTTTTTACCAGAACAACATTTTTTAGTGTTTAGTAAGCCTGTTTGATGAAATTTACTTGAACTGATTCAATCACTTTTTAGATCTCTTTAGATCTAGCTTGAAAATAGAATCTAAAACAACGTAAATTCGTTACTTCTTCTATTTTCATCCCTGGGTTGTGAACGGCACGCTCATCGCATCTCTTGCGAGAGAAGTCAAACAGATCTTTATGCTCTGTGAGCAGATACTTCATGATCATGGGTTGAAGTGTAAAACTAATTTTATTTTCCTCTGAAATTACCTCAATCAGCGATCGCTTTTTTAACGATGCCAGAGTAGGAATCAATCTTGATAGACTCACTTGGGGTTTAACCAGCTCCTGTAATTGTTCTAAGGTGAGATGTACTTAATTGTTTGGCTTGAGTTAGTCTTTCGTATAGTTTTTCTAGATCCCAACTAAGTTCTGCTTCTCGAAATAATTGGTCTTCAAATTTCATAACCTCAAAAACACCTTAATTAACGTTTAAAATAAACGTATGTTTGGCTGCATATTAATATGCATCATTATTTGCAGTTCAAAGTTATATGTAATTTGTCAATAATATTTACTTAAACTAACGAAACTCCTACCAGAGACAATCTAGATTAAAATTTTTGCATAGCAAGAATTTTCAGCACTTCAAATGGTTAATTTCACCATATGCGATTACCCATTGGGTACGCTGAGTCCTGCGGACTTGCTCCGCAAGCGCGATCGCGCCAACTTTCCAAGTTGTATTCTAAATTAATTACTTTTAACTTACCTCTCAATCGGGAAGAAGTAGGGAAGATTGAAAACCGAAAAAACCTAATCAATTACCTAATGAACTGCTAATTCTTATTAGGTGAATTCATGTTGTATTACTCGTTATTGTTAATCCAGTTACCAATCAAAAGAAAAATTGAGAGTAGCAAGATTGCCTTGTAGCACTCCCAATTATTCTCAGTTGGGTAACACCCAAACTAAAACTATCGATCAGTTTTAGCTAATTTATTTTACTTAATTGTAATTTAAGGAGAAAAACCATGTCAAATAACGACATTATCCGTGCTTGGAAAAACGAAGAGTATCTTGACAGCCTAAGTGAAGAGCAACGTTCCTCGTTACCTGAAAACCCAGCAGGTATCGTTGAGTTGTCAGATGCAGATATGGAAATCATAGCTGGCGGAGATGGTGGTCCAGTTTTCAATATCAGCAACGACTATGCTGACTGTCCCATCACCAACGACTATGCTGATTGCTTTAATTTCTAGCTAGTGGCTAAAAAACTTAAGTGAGCCAAATTGGCTCACTTAAGTTAGCAGTCTATGTTGAAGCAATGTTTCAAGCCTTCAGCCTAAAGGCTGGGGCCCCAGGCTTCAAATGGCAATGCAGCACCTAAAGGAGAAAAACAACCATGTCAAACTACGACATCATTCGCGCTTGGAAAGATGAAGACTATCTCGAAAGTCTAAGTGAAGAACAGCGTGTACTGGTGCCTGAAAACCCAGCAGGGATGATTGAATTATCTGATGAGGATATGGAGGTCGTCGCCGGCGGTATTTTTAAAAACACCTGTATTTGCATCGACATCGACATCAACATCATCAACATCACCAATTCTGGAGGTCAATGTAACATTAGCAACGACTCTGCGAACTGCTTTAATTTCTAAGAGATTCTAATATGCCTTATGTGGATTAGGTGATTTCTACCAAAGATTGTCCCACTTATAGCTCACATTCCGCAGCCCCCTTAATGTAAAAAATCATCCCAATCAATAAAGAGGCTTAAACGAGAAGTATTGAATTAGGTTGTCGCGATTGGCTCTGCCACTGCCCTTCGGGCAATCGCTTTATTGAAAAAACTGGTTATCGCGATCGCTTCTTCAAACTCCTCAATTAGTTAAAGGAATATTTGTCGAATGAATCAAAAATACTTTCAAGCTTCTGCTTGGTTTCACGGCATGACCCTAACCGAAAGAATCACCTCGCTAAAAGCAACTTCAGATAAGAAGCTAAATGTTGAGGTTAATTCCGAGCTTGCTCAGAAACGGATGCAGCGCTGGCGTAAGCAATCTCCATTTACTGATGACTCTCACTTTGTCCAACGTTTAGATATGGATAAAATCACCGAGGATGAATTTCTTTACCTTCTTGGTGAGCCAATTGAAGCCGTACAACAGCGAAATTCCGATTCCCTAACCTGGTTAGAAAATCTTGCTCGGGCATTTTCGGCTCCTGCTGCCTCTAATCCTGAGCCTCTAGCTTTTCCAGAGAAGCTACAGGGTAAAGAATTAAGTTTGTTTTTACATGCCATCCGACCACTAATTTGCCAAGCTCGCGAACAGGTACAGGAGGAAGTTCAGAAACTGAGCTCAAGCCGATCAGATTTGCCTTTTGATCCTAAAACAATTGTAGATCTCCTCTTCGTCAATCTACCAGGGAAGTTGCTCAAGATGTGCAGCCGCACAATGGTCTTGGAACTCCAGATAGCCAGCTTGCAAGGGCATCTTCAGGGTAATACACCACAGGAAAGGTTTTACAGCTTCTTGGAACACCTGTGCTCACAAGAGGGAATACTTGCTCTGTTGCAGGAGTACCCAGTTCTAGCTCGCCAACTAACCATTTGCATCCAGCAGTGGGTCAGATTTAGTCTGGAATTTATCCATCACCTCTATGCTGATTGGGATGAAATCAAAATTAGGTTTAGCCCAGGGAAAGATCCAGGTCAGCTTGTGGCAGTAAAAGGAAATCAGGGAGACAGTCATCAGGGTGGTCGCTCCGTGGAGATCGCTTCCTTCAGCTCTGGCTTTCAACTGGTTTATAAGCCAAGATCTTTAGCTACAGATATACATTTTCAACAACTATTAACTTGGCTCAACGAGCGAGGTGACCACCTACCATTTCGGACTCTTAAAATTCTCAATCGCGATTTCTATGGCTGGATAGAATTTGTTACTCCCCAGACTTGTAACTCACAAGAAGAAGTCAAGCATTTCTATGAGCGGCAGGGAGGCTACTTAGCTCTATTGTATGCCTTAGAAGCCACTGATTTTCACAACGAGAATTTAATTGCTGTAGGGGAGCATCCTGTATTGATTGACTTGGAATCTCTTTTCCATCCTCGTCTTGCTCAAATTGATTCTAGAGATGATTCTCAACAATTTCATCTGCTTGCTAACAAGACTCTCAATAACTCAGTTTTGCGCATCGGGTTATTGCCCCAGCGGATTTGGTCAAAGGGAGACGACGATGAAGGTATCGATCTTAGTGGTTTAGGTGGTAAAGAGGGTCAACTAACGCCAGATGAAATTCCCTACTGGGAAGAAATAGGTACGGATCAGATGCGACTGAAGCGCAAGCGGATGAAGATACCAGGGCAGCATAATCGGCCTACCTTAAACGATACCGAGGTCAATTTGCTCGACTATAGTTCGGCTATATCTGCTGGATTTACTAAAGTTTATCAGGTGCTACTGAAACATCGAGATGAGTTGTTCTCCTCAAATGGACCTCTAGCTTCCTTTGCCTCCGATGAAGTTCGCGTTATTCTGCGTCCAACACGAATTTATGGAAAGTTTCTACGGGATAGTTTTCATCCCAAGATGTTGCTCAATGCCCTGGAACGGGAACGCTTGTTTGACCGTCTTTGGTTCGGTATTGAGCATCAACCCCATCTGGTTAAAGTAATCCCTGCTGAGCGGAAAGATTTGTGGAATGGTGACGTTCCTCTGTTTAGGACGCGCCCCAATTCCCGCGATCTATTGACTAGTTCTGGCGAGCAGATTGCCGATTTCTTTCCCGAATCAGGCATGGACCTCGTCCAGCATCGCTTGCAGCAACTGAATGAATCCGATCTGGCGCTACAAATCCGCTTGATCAATTCTTCTCTAGCCACCTTGGTAATGGCTTCAGAAAAACCACAGAGGCAAAACTATACTCGGGTTAAACCCCAGAGTAGGGCTAGTCGCGAACAACTGCTGACAGCCGCAGTTGCCGTCGGGGACCGCCTAGCAGAACTGGCGCTGCAGAGTCAGGATAATGTTGGCTGGATTGGCTTAAGACCGAATAATAAACGCTATCATTCTCTTGTTGCTTTAGGCTGGGATTTCTATGATGGCTTACCAGGGATTAGCCTGTTTTTAGCCTACTTGGGTGTTATCACTGAACAGAAACGCTACACTTCCTTAGCTCAGGCTACACTGACCACGCTACGAAGTCTGATAAAACAGAGTCAAGAATTTATCAAGTCAATTGGTGGCTTTGATGGCTGGGGAGGAATCATCTACACCTTGACCCATTTGGGAATGCTGTGGGATAAACCAGCACTGCTGGCTGAAGCCCAGGAGTTAGTAAAACTTTTGCCGCCTCTAATTGAGGAAGATAAAGGCTTGGACATTATCGCTGGTTCGGCAGGATGCATTATTAGTTTACTGAACTTGTACCACTATGCTCCCTCTGAATCGACTCTCGCTGC